>NZ_JARVKT010000093.1:0-229 GCF_029809455.1 Micromonospora sp. DH14
ACCAGCCCAGGCCGGAGACCAGCCCAGGCCGGAGACCAGCCCAGGCCGGAGACCAGCCCAGGCCGGAGACCAGCCCAGGCCGGAGACCAGCCCAGGCCGGAGACCAGCCCAGGCCGGAGACCAGCCCAGGCCGGAGACCAGCCCAGGCCGGAGACCAGCCCAGGCCGGAGACCAGCCCAGGCCGGAGACCAGCCCAGGCCGGAGACCAGCCCAGGCCGGAGACCAGCCC
>NZ_JARVKT010000010.1:0-239315 GCF_029809455.1 Micromonospora sp. DH14
CGTCAGGTGAGTGCACGAGCAGTCCTCCCGGCCACGGCCGACAGATCCCGTTCAAGACCCGAAGTCAGTTAGAGGGCGGGTCAGACCGGACCGGGAGGACTCTCTCGTACATCCTCACTGTTAGCGGAGGGCTAGGCGGGCGGCTCGGGCGTCGCGCTTCTCCTCGAAGCGGCTCGCCGCGCGGTCCAGGTCCGCCAACTGGGTGGCGAGCTGCTCGCGGGCGGCCTCGCCGTCGGCGTTGAGGCCGGTCACGTTGAAGACGTCCCACTGGCGCAGGACCGGCTGCAGCACCTCGTCGCGGTGCTGGCGCAGGTCGTAGATGCCGGCCAGGGCGATCGCCACCGACTTGCGGGCGAAGCCGTCGATGCCGTTGCCCGGCATCTGGAAGTCGGCCACCACGTCGGCGACGGCCCGCATGGCCTGGCTCGGGGCCAGCTCGAACGCGGCCGCGAGCAGGTTGCGGTAGAAGACCATGTGCAGGTTCTCGTCGGCGGCCACCCGGGCCAGCAGCGCCTCGCAGGCCGGGTCGCCGGTGGCCTTGCCGGTGTTGCGGTGCGAGATGCGGGTGGCCAACTCCTGGAACGAGACGTACGCCAGCGAGTGCAGCACCTCGTCGCCGTGGGCGTTGGTGTAGCCCTCCGACATGTGCGTCATCCGGGCCCGCTCCAACGCCACCGGGTCGACCGCCCGGGTGACGGTCAGGTAGTCGCGGATCGCGACGCCGTGCCGCCCCTCCTCGGCGGTCCACCGGTGCACCCAGGTGCCCCACGCGCCGTCCCGGCCGAACAGGGTGGCGATCTCGTGGTGGTACGAGGGCAGGTTGTCCTCGGTCAGCAGGTTCACGATCAGCGCGGTGCGGGCCACGTCCGGGATGGTGGAGTCGGTCGGCGACCACGCCTCGCCGCCGAGCGGCCCGTCGAAGGTCCGCCCCTCGCTCCACGGCACGTACTCGTGCGGGAACCACTCCTTGGCGAGCGAGAGGTGGCGGTCGAGGTTGCGCGCGACCACCGGCTCCAACTCGACGAGCAGCGCGGTCTGACTCAATGTGGTGCTGACGGTCACGAGAAACTCCCTACGGTGGCGTAACTTACGCTACCGTAGGTCCCCGTGGCCGTTAGCGCCAGTGGGGACACTCAACCGACCGTCGGAGTGAGGTCCACCAGGGGTGGCATCCACTCCTCGGCGCCGGCCGTGACCTGCTCACCGGAGCGGATGTCCTTCACCTCGTCCGGCGCTCCCTCGGCACCGGGGAACCAGACGTACGGGATGCCGCGCCGCTCGGCGTAGCGGATCTGCTTGCCGAACTTCGCCGCGCTCGGTGACACCTCGGTCGGCACCCCGCGCCGCCGCAACGCCTCCGCCACCCGGTTGCTGGCCGTCCGCTGCTCCTCCCTGGTCACCGCGACGAGCACGGCGGTCGGCACCTCCCGGGAGACCGACAGCGCCCCCGCGCCGAAGAGCAGCCCGAGCATCCGGGTCACACCGATCGAGATCCCCACCCCCGGGTACGAGACAGCACCGGCGCTGGCCAGGTTGTCGTACCGACCACCGGAGCAGATCGAGCCGAAGCGCTCGTAGCCGCGCAGCTGGGTTTCGTAGACGGTGCCGGTGTAGTAATCCAGGCCACGGGCGATGCGCAGGTCCGCCACGCAGAGCCCGGGCGAGTGCGCGGCGGCGGTCTCCACCACCCGGATCAGTTCCTCGATGCCCTCGTCGAGCAGCGGGTCGCTCACCCCGAGCGCCCGCACGGCGTCGGCGAACGACGCGTCCGGGGCGGAGATCTCGGCCAGCGCCAGGCACGCCTTGGCCTGCGCCTCGCTCGCCCCGGCGGTCTGGGCGAGCAGGTCGGCCACCTTCGCCGGGCCGATCTTGTCGAGCTTGTCGACGGCGCGCAGCGCGGCCTCCGGGTCGGTCAGCCCGACACCCCGGTAGAAACCCTCGCTGATCTTGCGGTTGTTGACCTGGATCGTCACCGGCGGGATCGGCAACGACCGCAGCGCGTCCCCGATGACCAGCGGCATCTCCGCCTCGTGGTGCGGGGCCAGGGTGTCCCGGTCGACGATGTCGATGTCGGCCTGGACGAACTCCCGGTAGCGGCCCTCCTGCGGCCGCTCGCCGCGCCACACCTTCTGGATCTGGTAGCGGCGGAACGGGAAGCTCAGCTTTCCGGCGTTCTCCAGCACGTACCGGGCGAACGGCACGGTCAGGTCGAAGTGCAGGCCGAGCTGGTCGTCACCGGCCGGGCCCTCAGCGTCGGCGTGCAACCGCCGGATCACGTAGACCTCCTTCGAGGTCTCGCCCTTGCGCAGCAGCTGGTCCAGCGGCTCCACGGCGCGGGTCTCCAGCGGCGCGAAGCCGTACAGCTCGAAGGTGGCCCGGATCTTGTCGAGCACGAACTGCTCGATCATCCGCTGACCGGGGGTCCACTCCGGGAAACCGGAGATGGGCGTGGGCTTGCTCATCGGCGTACTCCTTGCGGTTCCGCACCGGTGGCGCGGTGGTGTCGTGGGTCCGCGCGTGGCGCGGACGAAGATCTAGAGGCCCCGGGTGGGAGCGGCCGGCGACGTGCCAGCCACCTCGATGAGGTACGGGTTACTGGCGCGCTCGCGGCCGATGGTGGTGCTGGGGCCGTGGCCGGGCAGCACGACGGTGTCGTCGGCCAGCGGGAGGATCTTGTCGCGCAGGCTGCTGAGCATGGCCGGCATGCTCCCGCCCGGCAGGTCGGTGCGGCCGATCGACCCGGCGAAGAGGACGTCACCGGAGAGGCACAGCTCGTCGGCCTCCCAGCCCGACCCGGCGCCGGGCAGCCGGAACAGCACCGACCCGCCGGTATGGCCCGGGGCATGGTCGACGGCGATCTCCAGGCCGGCGAGGGTGAGGGTGGCGCCGTCGGTCAGCTCCGCCACGTCCTCCGGCTCGGTGTAGCTCAACCGGCCACCGAAGAGCGACGTCAGGTCGGCCGAGAGGCCCTTGGCCGGGTCGGCCAGCATCTCCCGGTCGCCCGGGTGCACGTAGGCGGTGATGCCGCGCGCACCGCAGACCGGCGCTACCGAGAAGGTGTGGTCGAGGTGGCCGTGGGTGAGCAGCACGGCGGCCGGATGCAGGCGGTGCTCGGCGAGCAGCGCGTCGAGGCGGCCGAGCACCCCGATGCCGGGGTCGACCACCACGCACTGCTCCCCCGGCGCGGTGGCAACCACGTAGCAGTTGGTGCCGAAGGCGTCCGCGGGAAAGCCGGCCACGAGCACTGGCGCTGTCCTTTCCGTCGAGCAGCTGTCGTCCTGCCCCGCAGCCTATCGGGCGCGCCCAGCCAGTTTGCCGCGTCCGTCCCAGGCACCCCGCAGGGCACAGTGACGATCTCCGATAAGCGCTGCTCGGGACGGGGCGGACCTCGTACACCACATTCCCAGTCACTAGCCGTACACTCTGGCGGGCGTGTGGCGCGGCACACGTGACGCCCGGACGGGCCGGGGCGACCGGCCGCCGGCGACGACCAGGTAGAGGAAAGGGGAGCACTGGTGGCTTCCAGCAGGGACCGGCAGCGCAAACTGGCACGGGCCAAGCTCGACCGGCAGTTGGCTCGCCGGGCGGCCGCTACGCGGCGCCGACGGCAGATCCAGGCCGGAGTCGGCGCCGCTCTGATCCTCGTGTTGGTAGTGGCCGGCTCGGCCTGGGCGCTCGGGGCGTTCGACTCCGACCCGAAGCAGAACACGGCCGCGGCGGAAACCTGCCTCTGGACGCCGCAGGACGCGACGGCCAACACCAACCTCAAGGACGTCGGCACGCCGGCCACCAAGGACCTGCCCACCGACGGCACCCGGCCGATGACCGTGACCACCAACCAGGGCGCGCCGATCACCGCGGAGCTGAACCTCACCAACTCCCCGTGCGCGGCGGCGAGCATCGCCCACCTGGCGAGCCGGTCGTTCTACGACAACACCAAGTGCCACGAGATCACCACCGAGGGCGCGCTGCGCTGCGGCGACCCGTCCGGCACCGGTCTCGGTGGGCCGACCTACTCGTTCTACGACGAGGAGCTGCCGACCGTGCCGTCGGCGTCACCGTCGGCCACCCCGGCCCCCGACCAGCCGCCGACGTACCCGAAGGGCACTGTGGCGATGGTCTCCAACCCGCCGGGCAGCAACGGCAGCCAGTTCCTGATCTTCTTCAAGGACTTCACCACCACCGACCCGAAGTACCCGGTCATCGGCCGGGTGACCGGCGGGCTGGACGTGGTGGAGAAGATCGGCGCCCTCCCGACCGTGGACAATGGGACCGGGGCGAAGGTCAAGCCCAGCACCGATGTGACGATCCAGAGCCTCACGGTCGGTGAGCCGGTCTCCGCCGCGGCACCGGCGCCGTCGGCATCCGGCACCCCGGCCAGCAGCCCGAGCGCCGGCTGACCGGGCGCCACCACCCACCCAAGCGGCACTCAGCAGCAGACAGCCAGGAGGATCCAGGCGTGACGTCCACCAGAGAGCGGCAGCGCGCGGCGGCCCGCGCCCGGCTCGAGAAGGAGATGGCCGAGCGCGCGGCCAAGGCCCGCAAGCGCCGGCAGACGACGGCGATCGTCAGCGCGGCTGCCGCGCTGGTGCTCGTGGTCGCCGGCACCGTCTGGTTGGCGGTGAGCCTCGGCGACGACGACGACAAGGCCGACACCACCACCGCGGCGCCCGGCGCGTCCGAGTGCGCGTTCAACGCGGTGCCCGCCGAGCAGCGGCCACCGCAGATCAAGGACGTGGGGTTGCCGAGCAACGAGCAGTCGGCCACCGGCGTGCAGACCATGACGATCGACACCAACCTCGGCCCAATCACCGCCAAGGTCGACCGGTCGCTGGTGCCGTGCACGGCGGGCAGCTTCACCTACCTCGCGGAGAAGAACTTCTTCGACAACACCAAGTGCCACCGCCTGGTGACCGAGGGCATCAAGGTGTTGCAGTGCGGTGACCCCAGCGCCACCGGCAACGGCTGGCGGGACACCGACGGCCAGGGCGGCCCGAGCTACCGCATGGCCGAGGAGAACCTGCCCACCGACAAGCGCCCGCCGTACCCGGAGGGCGTCATCGCGATGGCCAACTCCGGCCAGCCGGGCAGCACCGGCAGCCAGTTCTTCATCGTCTACGGCGACTCCCCGCTGGACCCGGCGTACACGGTGCTGGGCACCATCACCGGCGGCCTGGACCTGGTCAAGGACGTGGCCAAGGCCGGCGACGACGGGGCGTTCGCCCAGCAGGCCGGCGGCGGCCACCCGAAGAAGGAGGTCATCATCAAGGACCTCGCGATGAGCAATCCGCAGGGCTGACACCCGCGCAGACGACACAGCGCCCGCCGGCTGAGCCGGCGGGCGCTGTCGTGTTCGGGGTACGGCGTCAGGCGCCCGAGGTGACCCGGTAGGCGTCGAAGACGCCGTCGACCTTGCGGACCGTGGCCAGCAGGTGGCCAAGGTGCTTCGGGTCGGCCATCTCGAAGCTGAACCGGCTCACCGCCACCCGGTCACGGGTGGTGGTGACGGTAGCGGAGAGGATGTTGACCCGCTCGTCGGAGAGCACCCGGGTGACGTCGGCCAGCAGCTTGTGCCGGTCCAACGCCTCGACCTGGATGGCGACCAGGAACGTCGAGGCGGAGGTGAGCTTCCAACTCACCTCGACGACCCGCTCGCTCTGCGCGCGCAGGTCCTCGGCGTTGGCGCAGTCGTCGCGGTGCACGCTCACCCCGCCGGAGCGGGTGACGAAGCCGAACACCGAGTCCGGTGGCACGGGGGTGCAGCACCGGGCCAGTTTGATCCAGACGTCGCTGACGCCCCGGACCACCACGCCCGGATCGCTGCTGCTCTGGCGGCTGCGCGGCGGCCGGGTGGCGACGGCGGTCTCGGCGATGTCCTCCGCAGCGCCCTCCTCGCCGCCGTACGCGGCCATCAGCTTCTGCACCACCGACTGCGCGGAGACCTGGCTGTCGCCGACCGCCGCGTAGAGCGACGCCACGTCGGCCAGGTGCAGGTCCCGGGCGATCGACATCAGCGCGTCGGAGGTGAGCATCCGCTGCAACGGCATGCCCTGCTTGCGCATCGCCTTGACGATCGCGTCCTTGCCGGCCTCGATCGCCTCCTCGCGCCGCTCCTTGTTGAAGTACTGCCGGATCTTCGTGCGGGCGCGCGGGCTCTTGACGAAGCCCAGCCAGTCCTGCGTGGGGCCGGCCGTCTCGGACTTCGACGTGAAGATCTCGATCACGTCGCCGTTGGACAGCGTCGACTCCAACGGCACCAGCTTGCCGTTGACCCGCGCCCCGATGCACTTGTGCCCCACCTCGGTGTGCACCGCGTACGCGAAGTCCACCGGCGTCGATCCGGTCGGCAGCGGGATGACGTCACCCTTGGGGGTGAAGACGTACACCTCCTGGCTGGACAGGTCGAAGCGCAGCGCGTCCAGGAACTCGCTCGGGTCGGCCGCCTCCCGCTGCCAGTCCAGCAGCTGCCGCAGCCAGGTCATCTCGTCGATGTGCGCCGGCGGGCCGACGATCTGGGTGCCCTTGTGCTCCTTGTACTTCCAGTGCGCGGCGATGCCGAACTCGGCGGTGCGGTGCATCGCGTACGTGCGGATCTGCATCTCCACCGGCTTGCCGGTGGGCCCGATGACAGTCGTGTGCAACGACTGGTACATGTTGAACTTGGGCATGGCGATGTAGTCCTTGAACCGGCCCGGCACCGGCTGCCAGTTGGCGTGGATCACACCAAGCGCCGCGTAGCAGTCCCGAACCGTGTCGACCAGGATGCGCACACCGACCAGGTCGTAGATGTCGTTGAAGTCGCGACCCCGCACGATCATCTTCTGGTAGATCGAGTAGAGGTGCTTCGGCCGACCGGTCGTCTCCGCCTTGATCTTGGCGGCCTTCAGGTCGGTCTGCACCTTCTGCGTCACCTGCCGCAGCAGCGCCTCGCGCTGCGGCTGGTGCTCCCCGATCAGCCGGTTGATCTCCTCGTAGCGCTTCGGGAAGAGCGTGCCGAAGGACAGATCCTCCAGCTCCCACTTGATCGTGTTCATACCGAGCCGGTGCGCCAGCGGCGCGAGGATCTCCAGCGTCTCCTTGGCCTTCTGCTCCTGCTTGGGGCGGGGCAGGAAGGTCAGGGTACGCATGTTGTGCAGCCGGTCGGCCAGCTTGATCACCAGCACCCGCGGGTCCTTGGCCATCGCCACGACCATCTTGCGGATCGTCTCGGCCTTGGCCGCGTCGCCCAGCTTGACCTTGTCGAGCTTGGTGACGCCGTCGACCAGCAGGGCGACCTCGCCGCCGAAGTCGGCGCGCATCTGGTCGAGGGTGTACTCGGTGTCCTCGATGGTGTCGTGCAGCAGCGCGGCGACCAGGGTGGTGGTGTCCATCCCCAGGTTGCCGAGGATCGTCGCCACGGCGAGAGGGTGGGTGATGTAGGGGTCGCCGGACTTGCGGTACTGCCCGGAGTGCCACCGGGCGGCCGTGTCGAAGGCGCGCTGGAGCAGCCGGGCATCCGCCTTGGGGTGGTTGTCCCGGTGGCTCGCGATGAGCGGCTCCAGCACCTCGCTGACCTGAGAGGTCTGCCAGGGCGCGTTGAACCGCGCCAGCCGGGCCCGGACCCGCCGGCCGGTGGGCGCGTTGGACAGCCCGAAGCCACCGCTGGGCGACGGGTCGATGCCGGCGTCGCTCGGGAACGGCACCACCACACCGTCGGCGCCGGGAGACGCCTCGGCGCTCGGCGGGCCGCTGGTCGGACGCACCGGACTCTCGCCGGAAGCCCTGCCGGAGCCGTTGCCGGTGCCCGTCACCCGGGCCGGCGCGTCGCCTGTCCGGTCAGTCACCGAGCCGTCAGCGTCGCCTGTCGGGTGCACCGTGCCCTCCGCCGGAGGGACGACATCGTGGGACACCGGCCTCCTCACCGCTCGCCGGAAACACGCCGGCCGAAGATCGGCCGACCTGGTCTCGCCCGCCGGACGGGGTACCGCCGGCGTCAGCAAAGGGCAATGCTACCCGCACGGACGGTCCCCTGCCGCTCCGCCGGACGGTCGGCACCGGGTCCATCCGACAGGTCCGGGATCAAACGGTCAGCCGGGTATCGACCGGCTCAAACAGTCAACAGGGCGTGGACGGGACGCGGCGCCAGTCGTTCACGCCCACCCAGGAAGCCGAGCTCCAGCAGCACTGTGAAACCGGCGACGGTCCCACCGGCCCGCTCGACCAGGTCCAGCGTCGCCTCGGCGGTGCCACCGGTGGCCAGCACGTCGTCGACCACCAGCACCCGGTGCCCGGCGGTGAAGGCGTCCTCGTGCACTTCCAGCGTCGCCTCGCCGTACTCCAGGGCGTAGGAGACCGAGTGCGCCGGGCGGGGCAGCTTGCCGGCCTTGCGTACCGGGACCACGCCCACCCCTGTCGCGTACGCGATGGCCGCCGCGACGACGAACCCACGCGCCTCGATGCCGACCACCACGTCGAAGGCTTCCCGCCCGTGGTACGAGATGATCCCGTCGATCACCTCACGGAAGACCTTGCCGTCGGCGAACAGTGGCATCAGGTCCTTGAACAAGACGCCCGGCTTGGGAAAGTCGGGCACGTCCAGCACCCGACTGGCGACCAGTCGGGCGGCCTCCGGGCCACTGTCCCCGCGCGCTGCGGTGCTGTGGGTCTCCGTCACGGCTGTTTCGCTCTCCTTCGACGACGAACGGCGTCCGGCAACAGCATGCCGGACGCCGTTCGGGTGTTTCCTGTCGGGTCAGCGCCGCTTGGCGCCACCCGGCCGGTTGCCGCCGCCACCCGGGCGACCGCCCCGGGCACCGGTCGGGCGCTTGCCCGCCGGCCGAGCCCCCACCTTGGGGGCGGCACCGGCCAGCGCGGCGGCGTCCTGGTCGACCGGCTCGTCGGACGCGACGGCCTGGGCGGCCGGGCGCGCGGCGCCCTTACCGGGGACCTCGCCGCGGGCGACAGCGCCCCGCCGGCTCAGGACGCGCTTGTTGTGCGCCTGGATCCGCGGGTCGTAGTTCTTCAGCAGCGCCAGCAGCGGGGTGGCCACCAGGATGGAGGTCAGGAACGCCACCGCCATACCGACGAACAGCACCAGACCGAGGTCCTTCAACGTGCCGGCGCCGAGCAGGCCGGCACCGATGAAGAGCAGACCGCCGACCGGCAGCAGAGCGACGACGGAGGTGTTCAACGACCGCATCAGGCTCTGGTTGATAGCCAGGTTGGACGCCTCGCCGTACGTCTGGTTGTTGTTGGCGGTGATGCCCCGGGTGTTCTCCTGGACCTTGTCGAAGACCACCACCACGTCGTAGAGCGCGAAGCCCAGGATGGTGAGGAAACCGATGATCGTCGACGGGGTGACCTCGAACCCGACCAGCGAGTAGATGCCGGCGGTGAGGATCAGGTTCGTGATCAGCGAGACAACCGCGGCCACGGCCATCCGCCACTCGAAGCGCAGGATCAGGTAGACCATCACCAGCGCGATGAAGATGACCAGACCGAGCACGGCCCGCTCGGTGACCTGGCTGCCCCACGCCTCACTGACCTGGTTGCTGCTGATCTGGTCGGCGTTGATGCCGAGGTCCTCGGCGATCTGGGCCTTGACCGCGGTGGCCTGCTCGGCGGTGAGCTGCGGCGTGCGCAGCTCGTACGAGTCGCCGCCCGGGCCGCCGACCTTCTGCGTGGTGGCCACCGTGACGCCGGTGTTCTCGGCGGCCAGGGCCGCGTTGACCTCCCGCTCGGCGTCGTCCAGGGTGCCGACGCTGGCCGGCACCTGGAACGAGTTGCCACCGGCGAACTCGATGCCCAGGCTGAACCCGCGGATCGAGAAGCTGAGGATCGCGATCAGGATCAGAACCCCGGCGGCGCCGAACCAGAGCTTGCGCCGGCCGACGATGTTGAGACCGGCCTCGCCGTTGTAGAGGCGGCTCGCCAGACCGTTTTCAGCCATCTCAGGCCTCCTTGGCGCGCGGGTTGCGGGGCTGAGTCGGCTGGTTGCGGGCCGGGAGTGCCCGGCCCAGACCGCTGACCCGCGGGGACAGGAACGCCCGGGTCCGGGCGAACATCGTCATGATCGGGTGACGGAAGAGGAACACCACCACCAGGTCCAGAACGGTGGCCAGGCCGAGCGCGAACGCGAAGCCCTTGACCGTGCCGACCGAGACCACGTAGAGCACCACCGCGGAGAGCAGGGTGATCGCGTTGGCCGAGATGATCGTGCGACGGGCCCGGATCCAGGCGCGCGGCACCGCGCTACGCGGGCTGCGCCCCTCCCGGATCTCGTCCTTCAACCGTTCGAAGTAGATGACGAACGAGTCCGCCGCCACACCGAGCGAGACGATCATGCCGGCGATGCCGGCGAGGGTGAGCGTGAAGCCGATCTGCCGGCCGAGCACCACCAGCGCGCCGAAGACCAGCAGCGCGGAGAGGATCAGGCTCAGGAAGATGACCGAGCCGAGCAGCCGGTAGTAGAAGAACGCGTAGATGATGACCAGCAGCATGCCGATGCCGGCCGCGAGCAGACCAGCCCGCAGGTGGCTGGCGCCCAGGGTGGCGGTGACGTTCTGCGCCTCCTGCTGCTCGAAGGTCACCGGCAGCGCGCCGTAGCGGAGCTGGCCGGCGAGGGTGCTGGCGTCCTTCTGGGTGAACTGGCCGGTGATCTGCGAGTTGCCGGTCAGCACACCCTGGATCTCCGGGGAGGACACGATCTCGTTGTCCAGCACCACGGCGACCCGGCACTTGCCGTCCTGGCCCAGCGCGGTCGCGTCACAGGCCTGACCCTCGTTGGTGAACGCCTCACGGGTCAGCGAGGTCCACTTGCCCTGACCGTCGCCGGTGAAGTCCAGGCTGACCACCCAGGCGTTGGTCTGGTCGAGCACCGCATCGGCGTCGGACACGTCCGTGCCCAGCACCTTGGCCTGATCGAGCAGGTACTTCGACGCGCCGTCCTCGCAGGAGACCACCTGCTGCTTCGGGTCGGAGATCGACGCCGGGGGGCGCTGGTCAAGCTGCGCGCAGCCGATCGTCGGCACGTTGAACTGCATCTGCGCCGGCAGCACCGCGACTTCCTGCGGAGACAGCGTGCCGAACGGCTTGAGCTTCTCGGCCAGCGACGGGTCGGCGGTCAGGTCGGCCGGGGCCTGCAGCCCGTTCGCGGCCTGCCAGGCGGCGGCGCCGACCTTCTGCTCGACGAGCTTGCGCTGCTCCTCGATGCTGGCCGGCACCGGCTCCGAACTGGCGGTGGGCGCGGCGGCGCTGGGCGAGGCCGAGGCGGACGCGGAGGGAGTCGGCGTGGCACTGGGCGACGCCGGGGCCATCCCGCCCTGACCACCGCTGGGCGACGAGGTCACCTTCGGCGAGGCGCTGCCCGTGGGGGTCGGGGTCGCGGCGCCGGACGGGGTCGCGCTGCCGGTCGGGGCGGCGCTGCCGGACGGGGTCGGCATGGCGGCGGGCGGCGCCTCGGCCACACCGCTGCCGGAGGCGGCCTTGAGCACCTTGCGGAAGCGCAGCTCGGCGGCTTCGCCCACGTCGTCGAGGTTGCGGTTCTCACCGGGCAGGGAGATGACGATGTTGCGGTTGCCCTCGGTGACCACCTCGGCCTCGGCCACGCCGAACGCGTTGACCCGGCTCTCGATGATCTCGCGGGCCTCCTCGAGGTTCTCCGCCGTCGGGGGCTTGCCGTCGACGCTGTTGGTCGCCTCCAGTGTCACCCGCGTGCCGCCGATGAGGTCCAGACCGAGCTTGGGCTCGAGCCGGTCCTTCCAACTGCCGCTGGCGCCGGCGAAGAACACCAAAAGATAGAGGACCACGAAGATGAACCCGAGCACGGCGAGCTGCCGCCCGGGGCGCATCTGTCCCTGAGGTGGTGCCACGGCTGTCCTGTCTCCCTGTACGGTCGCGCCGCTGTCGCAGCGGCGGCGGTGTCGGGCCGGGGGTCCCGCCCGACGGGTCTGCCTTGAGTCGACGAGATGCCGACACGGGGACCGGGCCCCCCGGCGCGGAACGCCGACGGCCACCGGAACGTGTCGACGCCCGACGTCGACCCAACTATCCAGTTTTCACGTCTCGCCCGCTGCCCCGTCGGGGCGCGACGACCCGGAAGCCGGGTCGACCGGCCGTACGCCGGATTCGCCGCTCCCGGGGGGAGGGGTCAGTCCTTGGCGGTGTCCGCGTCCTCGGTGACCGGCTCGCTCGGCAGCTCGGCACGGGTGACCACCCGCGCGATGGCCGGGCGGGCGTAGCGGGTCTGCACGCCCGGGGCGACCTCGATCAGGACGGTGTCGTCCTCGATGCCGGTGACCGTGCCGTAGAGCCCGCCGATGGTCACGACCTCGTCGCCGGGGCCGAGATTGGACTGCATCGCCTCCGCCTCACGGCGACGCTTCTGCTGGGGCCGGATCATCATGAAGTACATGACGCCGAAGAGCAGGGCGATCATCAGGATCGGCGTGAAACCGCCGGCCCCGCCACCCGCTGCTGCCAATTGCACGGTTACTGACCTTCCCATTGGCCGCCTGCCCGGCACCGTGGGTGCCGGAGCGGAGGCGGATTCTCACGTCCTGTACAGACCGCGGCGAAGTCTAAACCCTGCACCTGAGAACGCCGAATGCGGCACAGATCACGTTCACATCACGGCTGTTCGGCATCCAGCGAGAACAGATCGGGCACAGGTGGACTATCTACACCAAATGTACCATTCGGTGGTGTGCGCCCCAGATGCCGCCAGGCAGCCTCGGTCGCCACCCGCCCCCTGGGCGTACGGGCCAACAGCCCCGCTCGCACCAGGAACGGCTCGCAGACCTCCTCGACCGTGTCCGGCTGCTCCCCCACCGCCACCGCCAGGGTGGACAACCCGACCGGGCCACCCCGGAACGAGTCGACCAACGCGGTCAGCACCGCCCGGTCCAGCCGGTCCAGGCCCAGCGCGTCCACGTCGTACACGATCAGGGCGGCACGGGCGGTGTCCAGATCGACCACCCCGTCCGCGCGGACCTCGGCGTAGTCGCGGACCCGGCGCAGCAACCGGTTGGCGATCCGCGGCGTACCCCGGGACCGACCGGCGATCTCGGTCGCGCCCTCCGGGGTGATCGGCACCCCCAGAATCCGCGCCGAACGGTGCAGCAGCGTCTCCAGATCCGCCGGGGAGTAGAAATCGAGGTGCGCGACGAAACCGAACCGGTCCCGCATCGGCCCGGTCAACAGGCCCGACCGGGTCGTCGCGCCGACCAGGGTGAACGGCTCGACGTCCAGCGGAATCGCCGTCGCCCCCGGACCCTTGCCCACCACCACGTCGACCCGGAAGTCCTCCATCGCGCTGTACAGCAACTCCTCCGCCGGCCGCGCGATCCGGTGGATCTCGTCGATGAAGAGCACGTCGCCCTCGGCGAGGCTGGTCAGGATCGCCGCCAGATCACCCGACCGCTCGATCGCCGGGCCGCTGGTCACCCGGATACCCGCGCCCAACTCGGCGGCGACAATGTTGGCCAGGCTCGTCTTACCCAACCCGGGCGGGCCGGAGAGCAGAATGTGGTCCGGCGGCGACCCCCGCCGCAGGGCGCCCTGCAACAACAGGTCCAGCTGGTCGCGGACCCGGTCCTGGGCGATGAACTCGGCCAACCTCCTCGGCCGTACCGTGGCCTCCGCGTCCCGGTCGGCGTCGTGAACGTACGCCGAGACGAGCCCCTCGGTCTCGCTCATCGGGTCGTCTTCAATCGCGACTGCGGGGCTCGCAAACCCGGCTCACTCCTCACGCTCATCGGGTCGTCTTCAATCGCGACTGCGGGGCTCGCAAACCCGGCTCACTCCTCGCACTCATCGGGTCCGCCCCAGCAGCCGGATGGCCTGCTTGAGCAGCACCGGCACCGGCGGGGTCTCACCCTCGATCGACTCCGCCACCGCGGCCACCGCCTGGTCGGCCTGACCGGCCGTCCAACCCAACCCCACCAGGGCCTGCCGGACCTGCTCCGGCCAGCTGCCACGGGTCACCCCGGCCGACCCGTCGGCGCCGATCGGCACCGGGCCGATCCGGTCGCGCAGCTCCAGCACCAGGCGTTCCGCGCCCTTCTTGCCGATGCCGGGCACCCGGGTCAGGGCGGCGGTGTCGGCGTTGGCGATCGCCTTGCGGACCGCGTCCGGGGTGTGCACCGCCAGCACCGCCTGGGCCAGCCGCGGGCCGACCCCACTGGCCGTCTGCAACAGCTCGAACAGCGACTTGGCGTCGTCGTCGGCGAAGCCGTACAGGGTCAGCGAATCTTCCCGCACGATCAGGCTGGTGGCGAGCCGGGCGACCTGGCCGACCCGCAGCTCCGCGAGGGTCCCCGGGGCGCAGTGCACGGCGAGCCCGACCCCGCCGACCTCGATCACGGCCTGGTCCGGACCCGTCGCGGTCACCGTGCCGCGCACGCTGGCGATCATCGTGCTCCTCCTCGTCGTGCCCGGTCGGCCGCAGCGGCCAGCTTGGAGCGGGTCCCGCCGCGCCACACGTGGCAGATGGCCAGGGCCAGCGCGTCGGCGGCGTCGGCCGGCTTCGGCGGCTCGGCCAACCGCAACAGCCGGGTCACCATCGCGGTCATCTGCGCCTTGTCAGCCTGACCGGACCCGGTCACGGCCGCCTTCACCTCGCTCGGGGTGTACGTCTGCACCGGCAGCCCGGCCCGCGCCCCGGCCAGCACCGCGATGCCGCTGGCCTGCGCGGTGCCCATCACCGTACGGACGTTGTGCTGGCTGAACACCCGCTCGACGGCGACGCTCTCCGGTTGGTGCTCCGCCACCAACTCGGTCAGCGACCGGTCCAGGTGCAACAGGCGCAGCGCCAGGTCGTCGGCCGGATCGGTGTAGACCACGTAGTACGCGACCAGGGTGCAGGGCCGGCCGGGCACACCCTCGACCACGCCCACCCCGCACCGGGTCAGACCCGGGTCGACACCGAGCACGCGCACGCCGCCCCCTCCCCAACCGTCAGCAGTACGTGTGTTCGACACCCTAACCGGCGCCCTTCCCACCAGCCCCACGGGACACGCCCTGCGCCCCCGGCCCCCACGGCCTACGCCTCAACCCTCACGCCCCACGGCCTAACGCCCCACGGCCCACGCCCCACGGCCCACGCCCCACGCCCCACGCCCCACGCCCCACGCCCCACGCCCCACGCCCCACGCCCCACGCCCCACGCCAAGATCTAGGCAACTTCCCTGATGTTGCTGCCTCCGAGACGCCGGAGACAGCAACATCCCCGATGCTGCGCGGATCTTGGTGGACTCGGACCCCTACCGACCCACAGATGCGTGGTTCGAACACCCACAGCCGCCAAGATCGCGCTCGAACCAGGATCGAGTGGTCACACAACAGCGGGGTGCCACTACTTCCTGGTTCGAGCGCGATCTTGCCGGCGCGGCACGGCACGGATCGCCACGTCGTCCCGGCCTCGCCCGTTGATCGACTCGATTTTCAGGAAGTCGCGGGGTCAGAACCGCCCCGATGCCCCGACTTCCTGAAAGCCGAGTGGATCATTGCGCGAGCCGAGACTGCGCGGCGCGAGACTGCGCGGCGCGAGACTGCGCGGCGCGAGACTGCGCGGCGCGAGACTGCGCGGCGCGAGACTGCGCGAGGCGACGCGGGGCGAGGCGACGCGGGGCGAGGCGACGCGGGGCGAGGCGACGCGGGGCGAGGCGACGCGGGGCGAGGCGACGCGGGGCGCGGGGATGGGAGTGGGCCTGACTGCGGGTGGGAGTGGGCGGGTGAGTGGATGGCGGGGGCGGGCGGGCCACACAGCTTCGGCACGGAGTATGTGTCGCCGGCCCATGTGCCGGGGGGCACACAGCTCGTAACTTCTTGCGCCATGACGGCAGAACCCGTGGTGGTCCCCCACGTCGTACAGGTCGACCTCACCGGTCGGACCGCCCTGGTCACCGGGGGCGGCGGCGGCATCGGGCGGGCGTGTGCCCTGCGGCTCGGCGCGGCCGGCGCCACGGTGCTCGTGGTGGACCGCAACCTGGAGGCGGCCAAGGCGGTGGCCGCCGAGGCCGGGGGCCGGGCGGAGGGGATCGACCTGTCCGACGCGGCGGCGGTGGACTCCCTCGACGCGGACGTGGACATCGTGGTGAACAACGCCGGGCTCCAGCACGTCGCGCCGTTGCAGGACTTCCCCGTCGAGCGCTTCGAGTACATCCAGCGGGTGATGGTGGAGGCGCCGTTCCTGCTGGTCCGCCGGGCGCTGCCGCACATGTACGCCCGGGGCTGGGGGCGGGTCATCAACATCTCCTCGGTGCACGGGCTGCGGGCCTCGCCCTACAAGGCCGCGTACGTCTCGGCCAAGCACGCCCTCGAAGGGCTGTCGAAGGTGGTCGCGCTGGAGGGCGCCGCGCACGGGGTCACCGCCAACTGCATCAACCCGGCGTACGTGCGCACCGCCCTGGTGGAGAGCCAGATCGCCGACCAGGCGGCCAGTCACGGCATCGACGAGACCGAGGTGGTCGAGAAGATCATGCTGGCCCGGGCCGCGATCAAGCGGTTGATCGAGCCGGAGGAGGTGGCCGAACTGCTGGCGTACCTCTGCTCGCCGCCGGCGGCGTTCATCAGCGGAGCGTCGATCGCCCTCGACGGGGGCTGGACGGCCAACTAGTGGGGCTGAGCACAATGTCGACCATGTCATCGCCGGTGGAGTTCCTGGAACTGCTCGCCCGAGAGGCCGCGGCCGTCGAGTTCGAGGGACCACTGGTGGCCGCGCGGGCCGCCGGGCTGCCACCGGAGCGGCTGGCCGAGCTGGAGCAGGCCAGGGCGGTGGCGTTGCGGGTCCGCGCGCTGCTGGAGCGTCGCCGCCGCCGGGAGAGCGAGCTGTCCGGCCTGTACGACACGGTCAGCGACCTGGCCGGGCTGCGCGACCTGGACGACGTGTTGCGGGCGATCGTGCACCGGGCCCGCCACCTGCTCGGCGCGGACGTGGCGTACATGACGCTCAACGACGACGAACGCGGCGACACCTACATGCGGGTGACCGACGGGTCGGTCTCGGCCCGTTTCCAGCGGCTGCGCCTGCCGATGGGTGCCGGCCTCGGTGGCCTGGTGGCCCAGTCCGGCGCCCCGTACGTCACCGCGAACTACGGCGAGGATGCCCGCTTCCACCACACCGGCGAGATCGACGCGGGGGTGGGCGAGGAGGGTCTGGTGGCGATCCTCGGGGTGCCGCTGCGGCTCGGCTCCACCTCGATCGGGGTGCTCTACGCCGCCAACCGTTCGGCTCGGCCGTTCGTCCGGGAGGAGGTGGCGCTGCTGGTGTCGCTGGCCGCGCACGCCGCGGTGGCGATCGACACCGCCCGGCTGCTGGCCGAGACCCGTTCGGCGTTGGCCGAGTTGTCGGCGGCGAACACCACCATCCGGGCGCACAGCAGCTCGGTGGAGCGGGCGGCGGCGGCCCACGACCGGATGACCGCGTTGGTGCTGCGCGGCGGTGGGGTGGAGGACGTGGCGGCGGCGGTGACCGAGGTGCTGGGCGGCGCGCTGCTGGCGTTGGACGCCGAGGGCCGCCTGCTGGCCCGGGTGGGTGAGATCGAGGAGCCGGACCGCGCGGACATCGTCGAGGCGGTGGCCGCGTCCCGGACCGAGGGGCGCAGCGTCCGCCGGGGCCCCCTCTGGTACGCCGCCGTGGTGGCCGGCGCGGAGAACCTGGGCGCCCTGGTGCTGCGCCCGGACGACGAGTTGGTCGACGCCGACCAGCGCATCCTGGAGCGGGCCGCGTTGGTGACCGCGCTGCTGCTGCTGTTCCGCCGCACGGTCGCGGAGGCGGAGGGGCGGGTGCGGGGCGAGCTGCTGGACGACCTGATCGCCCGCCCGCTGCGCGACACCGACGCGTTGCGCAGCCGGGCCCGTCGGCTCGGCGTGGACCTGGACGCGCCGCACGTGCTGGTGGCGGTGGGTGACGACGCTATCGCCGCGACCGGTTCGGCTCGGCAGCGGGTGCTCTCCTGGGCCACCACGTACGCCTCGGCGCGCGGCGGACTGGCAGCGGCCCGCGATGGCCGGGTGGTGCTGATGCTGCCGGGCTCGGACGCCGGCGGCAGTGCCCGCGCGGTGGCCCGGGACCTGTCCCGGGTGACCGGCCGCCCGGTGACCGCCGGGGCGAGTGGTCCGGCGAACACCCCGGCGGCGCTGGCGGTGACGTTTCAGGAGGCGGACCGGTGTCTGACGGCGTTGGGCGCGTTGGGTCGTGCCGGGCAGGGCGCGAGCACCGTGGAGTTGGGCTTCGTCGGGTTGTTGCTGGGCACTGTCGGTGACCGCGGTGAGAAGGACGTGACGGAGTTCCTCAGCGCCACGGTCGGCCCGGTGCTCGACTACGACGCCCGCCGAGGCACGGCTTTGGTGAAGACACTGGAGGCGTACTTCGGGGTGGGTGGCAGCCTGGCCCGGGCCGCCGAGCAACTGCACGTGCACGTCAACACGGTGACCCAGCGGTTGGAGCGGGTCGGGCAGTTGCTCGGCGTCGACTGGCAGCGCCCCGAGCGGGCGCTGGAGGTGCAGCTCGCGCTGCGTCTGCACCGGCTGCGCGCGCCAGCCGGCTGACCGCGCCGCCCGGACCGCCGTGCCGACCGGACCGCCGTGCCGCCGTGCCGACCGAGCCGACCGAGCCGACGTCAGCGGGCGCGGATGCCCTCCAGCACCGCGTCGACGACGCGTTCGGGCAGGTCCTTGTCGTCCAGGTCAGGATTCCACTGCAACACCCGCTGGATCAGCATCGGCCCGGTGAGCAGCGCCATGGTCACCTCGACGTCGATGTCAGCGCGCAGCACCCCCTCGTCGATGCCGCGCCGCAGCACCTCGCGCATCAGCTGTCGCCGGGGCTCGATGATGTTCTGGTAGAGCTGGTACTGGTCCGGGGTGCGGTTCACGGCGGGCACCAGGCAGGGCATGATCTTCGCCGCTCGCGGGTCGACGTTGGTGCCGACCGCGCCGACCAACAGCACCAGGTCGTCGCGGACGGAGGTGCCGGCCGGCTGGGCCATGATGCCCTTGAGCCGGCGCAGCGCGTCCAGCAGCAACGCGTCCTTGCCGGCCCAGCGGCGGTAGATGGTGGCCTTGCCGACGCCCGCGCGGGCGGCGATGGCCTCGATCGAGAGCGCCTCGATGGTGCTGCCCTCGGCGAGCAGGTCGAGGGTGGCCTCGATGATCGCCTCGTCGGCACGGATGCTCCGCGGTCGCCCGGGCGACCGCGGAGCATCAGCAGTGGACGTCATGTCCGACATTCTTCCCGCACCTAGGCCGTGCCGGCCAACTCGGGCTCGGCGACCGGCGCCACCGGGGCGACGCTGGTCTCCTCCTTGCCCGGCATCCAGCGCAGCACCACGATGATCCCGAGCGCGGCGATCACCGCGGAGAGCCCGGCCGCCCAGTGCATGGCGGTGACGAAGGCGTCGTTGGCCGCCGAGATCAGCCCCGGCGCCGCCGGGCCGAGCTGGCCCGCCGCCGCGTACGCCCCGGAGATCGACTCGTTGGCCGCGTCCTGGGCCTGCGTGGGCAGGCCGGTCAGCGCGTCACCGATGTCGCTGCGGTAGACAGCGGAGAGCACCGAGCCGAGGACGGCAACGCCGAGCGCGCCGGCCACCTGGCGGATGGTGTTGCTGACCGCGGAGCCCACCCCGGCCTTCTCCCGGGGCAGCGCCGACATGATCGACTCGGTGGCCGGCGGCATGATGTTGGCCATCCCGGCGCCCTGGATGAGGAAGACGAGCAGCACGATCCAGATCGGGGTGGAGGCGCCGATGAAGACGAAGGCGCCGAGTGACACGGCGGTCAGCACCAACCCGACGGCGGCGACGGCCTTGCCGCCGTAGCGGCGGACCATCGTGGCGCTGCGCGGCGCGAACACCAGCTGGGCGCCGGCGAAGGGCAGGAAGAGCAGACCGGTCTGCAACGGGCTGTAGTCACGCACGAGTTGCAGGTAGAACGAGCCGAAGAACATCGAGCCCATCGCGGCGAAGAACACCAGGCCGACGATGGCGACCGGAGCGGCGAACCGGGGCACCTTGAACAGCCGGACGTCCAGCGACGGGTGGTCGCTGCGCCGCTCGTGCTGCACGAACCAGGCCAGCACCGCGACGCCGACCACTATCGAGCCCCAGGCCATCGGGCGGCCGAAGCCGTGCTCGCCGCCGTCGATGATGCCGTAGGAGAGAGCGACCAGGCCGACCACGGAGAGCAGGACGCCGAGCACGTCGATGCGGCCCGGGCGCGGGTCGCGCGACTCGGGGACCAGCAGCGCCACCAGCACCACGCCCGCGGCGACCACCGGCACGTTGATCAGGAAGACCGAACCCCACCAGAAGTGCTCCAGCAGCGCGCCGCCGAGGATCGGGCCGATCGCCACGGCGAGGCCGACAGCGCCGGCCCAGACCCCGATGGCCCGACCGCGCTCGCGCGGGTCGAAGACGTTGGAGATGATCGACAGCGTCACCGGCATGATGGCCGCGCCGCCGACCCCCATCAGGGCGCGGGCCGCGATGAGCTGTCCGGGGCTCTGGGCGTACGCGGAGAGCAGCGACGCCAGGCCGAACACCAGCAGACCGATCATCAGGAAGCGCTTGCGGCCGGCGCGGTCGCCGAGCACGCCGAAGGTGAACAGCAGCCCGGCGAAGACGAGGGTGTAGGAGTTGATGGACCACTCCAGCTCGCCCTGGCTGGCACCGAGGCCGTGCACCGGGTCGGCCAGGGTGCGCAGGGCGACGTTGAGGATCGTGTTGTCGAGGACGACCACGAGGAGGCTGATCACCAGCACCCCCAGGATCGCCCACCGCCTCGGGTGTCCCGTGTTGTTCTGCAGTTCCATTCCTGGCTTTCCCCCCATGATCACCCGCGACGAAATACGATACGGGTCAGACTCGTAACGCGAGTCAGCGTACGACGCGCATTAACGATACGGCACCGATCCGTATCGTATGTGGTGGGCGTCACGTCCCGGCGCGACCGCCAGGCAGGCGGCGACGGCGTCCGCCAACGTGCCGAGCCGCACTGCCGGCTCGCCGAGCGGCTCGATCCACCCCGGCCCCGCGCCGTACACCCGAAGGCGCGGAAAGTCCCGGGCGAAGCGCACCAGGCGGTACGCGCGGCCGGTGAGCGGCGTCTGCGACCAGAGCACGACGGTGTGCGGGCGCGCCCGGTACACCGCGCTCGTGAGCGCGGACCAGGGCAGCGCGGGGCCGAGATTCAGACAGCCGCGACCCTGCTCGCGCAACGCCGCGGCGAGCGCGAGCAGACCCAGGCTGTGCGCCTCCTTCTCGGAACCGGCCAGCAGCACCCCGCCGGTGGGCAGCGACCGGCCCGGCTCCCGGCGGTACGCGTCCAGCCCGACCCGGACACCCTCGAAGAGGGCGTGCCCGACGGCGACCTCGGCGGCGGTCCGCCCCGGCAGCCGGGCCAGCAGCGGACGGCACACCTGCTCCCAGAGCGCCGGCACGCCCCACGCCCCGACCAACTCCAGCAGCAACGAGGCGACGCCGTTGGCGTCCAGGTCCTCGGCTGCCAGCAGAACCTGCTTGTGCGCGATCTCCACGGCCTCCGCCGGCATCGAAGCGCTCAGCACCACACGTACCCCCGGGTAGACGGTCTCTACCCGGGGGTTCGCTCGAAGGGCGCGTGGCGGATGCGCCGTCGCGCAATCTCAGCGGCGACGGGCCGCCAGCCGGTGGGCCAACGCGGCGACGCTGCCCCAGATGCCGCGCCGGAACAGCACCACGACGAGGACGAAGATGCCGCCGGTCACCAGGCCGATCGCCTCGAACCCGGAGAACGACAACCAGTCCTCCAGCCGGACCACGAGGGCGGCGCCGAGCACCCCGCCCCAGAGGGTCCCGATCCCGCCGAGCACCACCACGATGACCGCCTTGCCGGAGGTGGTCCAGTGCAGCACGTCCAGGGAGACGAACCGGTGGCCGACCGCGAACAACCCGCCACCGAGGCCGGCGATGAACCCGGAGAGCACGAACGCGGTGAGCTTGTAGCGGTGCACCGGGTAGCCCAGTGCCCGCGCTCGGGCCGAATTGTCCCGGATGCCGACCAGCACCCGACCGAACGGTGAGTGCACGATCCGCCAGGCGGCGGCGAGCCCGAGCAGCACGATCGGCAGGATCGCGTAGTAGAAGAAGTAGTCGTCGGTGAGGTCGAGGCCGAACAGCTCGCGGGGCACCCCCTGGAGGCCGTTCTCGCCCTGGGTCACCGAACGCCACTCGTTGGCCACGTAGTAGACCATCTGCGCGAAGGCCAGGGTCACCATGGCGAAGTAGATGCCGGTCCGCTTGACCGCCAGGTAGCCGATCGGCACCGCCAGCACCGCCGCGGCGAGGGCCCCGGCCAGCACCGCGAGGGGAAACGGCAGGCCGGCGTGGATGGCCACCAGCCCGGTGACGTACGCGGAGGTGCCCCAGAACGCGGCGTGACCGAAGGACATCAGCCCGGTGAAACCCAGTAGCAGGTCCACCGCCACGGCGAACAGCGCCCAGCAGAGGATGTCGACCGCGACCGCCGGGTAGAGGCCGTTGGGCAGCCACACCGCGACGGCCAGGCCGACGGCGAGCAGCGCGTACCGAACCCAGCCGGGCGCACGGGCCACGGCGATCAGCCCGGACGGTGGTGTCGAGCGGGACGCGTCGGTAGGGGTGTCCACGGTGTTGGTCATGCGGGGGCCTCCTCCCGACCGAACAGGCCGGCCGGGCGCCAGAGCAGCACGCCGGCCATCACCACGAAGACGATCGTCTGCGAGACGAGCGGGAAGTCGGAGAGGTACGCCTCACCCCACGCCTGCACCAGCCCGATGCCGAAGCCGGCGGCGACCGACCCGAAGATCGAGCCCAACCCGCCGATCACCACCACGGCGAACACCACGATGATCAGGTCGGCGCCCATCAACGGGTTGACCGCGCGCATCGGCGCGGCCAACACCCCGGCGAGGCCGGCCAGCCCGATGCCGAAGCCGAAGACCGGGGTCACCCACCGTCCGACGTCGATGCCGAAGGCGCGGGTCAGGTCCGGCCGCTCGGTGGACGCGCGGACCACCATACCGATCCGGGTCCGGGTCAGCACCCACCACACCGCGACGCAGAGCAGCACCGTGAAGCCGAGGATGAACACCCGGTACGTCGGGAAGTCGAACAGCCCGAAGTCGACCGACCCGCTCAACACCGACGGCGTCTCGTACGGGCTGGACTGCACGCCGTAGCGCAGTTTCACCAGGTCCTGAAGGATCAGCGTGAGACCGAAGGTGAGCAGGAAGTTGTAGAGCGGGTCCAGTTTGGTGAGCCGGTGGATCACCGCGCGTTCCAGCGCCATGCCGAGCAGGCCCAACCCCACCGGCATGATCACCAGGGCGGCCCAGAACGGCACGCCCGCCTCGCTGAGCAGCACGTACGCCCCGAACGCGCCGAGCATGTAGAACGCGCCGTGCGCGAAGTTGACCACCCGCAGCATGCCGAAGATGACCGCGAGCCCGAGGGCGAGCAGGGCGTAGAACGCCCCGCTCACCAACCCGTTGAACGTGTTCTGCGCGAATCCGCTCATAGCTTGCAGTCCGCCGAGGGCGCGCGGAACGCCTCCGCGGCGGGGATCGTCTTGAGCACCTTCACGTAGTCCCACGGCTCGGCGACCTCGGCCTGCGGCTTCACCTGGGCCAGGTACGCGTCGTGCACCACCCGGTGGTCCTCGGCGCGGATCTTCCCGTTGCGCAGGAAGACGTCCTCGACCGTCTTGCCCTCCAAGCCCTTGACCACGGCGTCCGCGTCGTCGGTGCCGGCGGCCTGCACGGCCTCCAGGTACTGCAACGCCGCGGAGTAGTTGGCGGCGTGCGCGAACGTCGGCCGGGTGCCGGCCTTCTGCTGGAAGCGGTCGGCGAACTCCCGGTTCTTGGCGTCGAAGTTCCAGTACCAGGCGTCGGTGTACGTGGTGCCGGCCAGCGCGGCCGGGGTGAGCGAGTGGATGTCGGTGAGGAACATCAGCCCCACCGCCAGGCCGACGCCCTTGTCCCGCAGCTTGAACTCGTTGTACTGCTTCACCACGTTGACCAGTTCCGCGCCGGCCTGCATGGTGCCCAGCACGTCCGGCTTCGGATTCAGGTTCGGTGCCTTGAGCAGGAAGGTGGAGAAGTCACCGCTGGTGTTCGGGAACGGCGCCCCGTCCCTGCCGACCACAGTGCCGCCGGCCGCCGTGATCGCGGTGGAGAAGCTCTTCTCCATGTCCTGACCGAAGGCGTAGTTCGGGTAGAGGATGTACCAGTTCTTGCCGATCTGCTCGGTGGTGGTCTTCCCGGTGCCGTTGGCCAGCATGTACGTGTCGTACGCGTAGTGGAAGGTGTACTTGTTGCAGCTCTTGCCGGTCAGGTCGGTGGTCGCCGCTCCGATGTTGAAGTAGAGCTTCTTCTTCTCCTTCGCCACGTCGGCGACCTTCAACGCGGCCGACGAGGTGGGCACGTCCAGGATCAGGTCGACGCCCTTGCGGTCGTACATCTCCTGGGCCTTGGAGTTGGCCACGTCCGGCTTGTTCTGGTGGTCGGCGGTCTCCACGGTGATGTCGGTGGTCACCGCCTTGTCGCCGTACTTCGCGGTGAAGTCGGCGATGGCCATCTCCACCGCCGCCACCGAGTTCTTCCCGGACAGCTCCGAGTACGCCCCGGACTGGTCGTTGAGCACGCCCAGCACGATCTTGTCGCCGGTCAGCTTCTGGTCGCCACTCGACTGAGGTCCGCCGCCGCCGCATCCGGCGACCAGCACCACCACGGCCGACGCCGCGGCCACACCCATCGTCCTGCGCATGCCCACTCCATCCATCCCGCGCGTCGTCGCGCGGGTCGTCGTTGGGAAAATTCAGATTCCGAGGTACGCGAGCAGCTCGCGCTCGCGCGAACGCACCTCGGAGTTGTCCATCGCCTCGGCGACCCGGCCCTCGGCCAGCAGGTAGTGCCGGTCGGCGACACCGGTGGCGAAGTGCAGGTTCTGTTCGACAAGCAGCACCGTCACCCCGTGCCGCTTGGCCTCGCGCAGCAGGTCACCGACCTGCTGCACCAGCAGTGGCGACAGCCCCTCGGTGGGCTCGTCGCAGAGCAGCAGTCGGGCGCCCATCCGCAGCACCCGGGCCAGCGCGAGCATCTGCTGCTCGCCGCCGGAGAGCATGGTGGCCGCCGAGTCCCGGCGCGTGTGCAGAGCCGGGAACGCCTCGTACACCCGCTCCAGCGACCACGGGTCGGGGCCGACAGTGGGTGGCAGCGTGAGATGCTCGGTGACTGTCAACGTGGCGTAGCTGCCCCGGTCGTCGGGCACCCAGCCCAGTCCCAGTCGGGCCCGCTTGTGCGCCGGCAGCCTGGTGATGTCCCGCCCGTCCAACTCCACAGTGCCGCGCTGACCGGAATGCAGTCCCATCACGCAGCGCAGCAGGGTTGACTTGCCGGCACCGTTGCGGCCGACCAGGGTGACCACCTCGCCAACGGAGACCTCGAGGCTGACGTCGCGCAGCACCTGCGCCTCCCCGTAGAAGGCGGACAGGTTCTCAATGCGCAGCATCGGCGACTCCCAGGTAGGCGGTGATCACGCGCTCGTCGGCGCGGACCTGCTCGTACGGGCCCTCGACGAGGACCTTGCCGGCCTGGAGCACAGTGACCGTGTCGGCGAGGCGGCCGACCACGCTCATGTTGTGCTCGACCATCACCACGGTCCGGCCCTGGCGGACCCGGCCGATCAGCTCGACGGTGCGGTCGACGTCCTCCAGGCCCATGCCCGCGGTCGGCTCGTCGAGCAGCAGCACCTTCGGGTCCAACGCCAGGGCGATGGCCAGCTCAAGGGCGCGTTTCCGGCCGTACGCCAGGGCCGCGGAGGGGGCGTGCGCCAGCTCGGCCAGCCCCACCATGGCGAGCAGGTCGTCGGCCCGCTCGGTGTAGCGGCCCATCAGCTTCGCCGACCGCCAGAACCGCCAGCCCAGTCCACTGGACGACTGCAACGCCAGCGCGACGTGCTCGCGGGCGGACAGTTGCGGAAAGAGGCTGGTGATCTGGAACGAGCGGGCCACACCGAGCCGGGCCACCTGCTCCGGGGGCAGCCCGGTGACGTCCCGCCCGGCCAGCTCGATCCGTCCACCACTGGGTCGCAGGAAGCCGGTGAGCAGGTTGAACAGGGTGGTCTTGCCCGCGCCGTTGGGGCCGACCAGCGCGTGCACGCTGTCCGACGCCACGTCGAGGTCGATGTCGTCGACCGCCCGGAAGCCCCGGAAGTCGCGGGTCAGCCCACGGGCCGACAGGAGCGCTTGCCCGGCCATCGCCTCATCCTCCGCACGTCGCGGCGACGGTCGGTTCGGTGACCGCGGTCACAGGCCCGTCGCGTGGACGAAACCTACGGCGGGCCGCCAGAGTCGAACCATGTCGATGGACTCCATATTCGACCCACGTCTGACGTGCGTGAACTCCACTCCCCGTGCCGTCGACTTGACCGGACCCCCTAGGTTGATGATCCACACAGCCCAGCGGAAGGTCCCCACCCCATGCCCGTCGGCTTCACCATGGCGATCGTCTTCGCCGTCGCCCTGGCGGTCAGCGCCGTCGTCGCTCTCGTCGCTCCCGCCCGGCCGCTCAAGCGGATGGCCGCCCTCGCGGCGCTCGGCCTTCTCGCCCTCACGCTGGTGGTCGGCATCGCCTCCAGCGCCCACTCGGTGCCCATCCGCTCGGTCGGCATCGTCACCAGCTTCGGCAAGCCCACCGGAGAGGTGACCGGATCGGGCCTGAAGTGGGTGGCGCCCTGGCAGAAGGTCGGCGAGTGGGACGCGGGCCGGCAGAAGTACGACCACATCGGCGGCAACAACTGCGTACGCGTGCGCACCGGAACCCTCGCCGACGCCTGCGTCGAGGTGCTCGTCGAATGGCAGGTCAAGCCGGAGAACGCGCCGAAGCAGTTCATGGACTACAAGGGCGACTTCGGCAGCTTCCGCGGTCAGCGGGTGGGCGTGCAGCTCGACAGCGCGGTGAACGACGCCTTCGCCGCGTACAACCCGCTGGA
Source organism: Micromonospora sp. DH14 (assembly GCF_029809455.1). Lineage (NCBI taxonomy): Bacteria > Bacillati > Actinomycetota > Actinomycetes > Micromonosporales > Micromonosporaceae > Micromonospora > Micromonospora sp. DH14. The sequence continues at coordinate 26,985 of NZ_JARVKT010000010.1, forward strand.
GAAGATCGACGCCCGGACCGGTGACCTCAACGTCGACCTGAAGCCGTTCGCCGCGAACATCAAGACCAGCGCGGAGACCCGCCTCGCCAGCGACGTGGACATCCTCTCGGTGACCATCACCCGGGTCAACCACGACGACAAGACCGAGGGCAACATCAAGGCGTTCCAGGACAAGCTGGCCCAGACCCGCAACCTGGAGCAGGACCGCAAGAACGCCGAGATCTCCAAGCAGATCACCGAGACCAACGCGAAGGTGGACAAGGTGACCCGCTGCCTGGAGATCGCGGAGAAGAACGGCGCGAACCCGGGCCTGTGCATCAACCCGGGCATCGTCACCGGCAAGTGACAGCGGGCCGGCCCACCCGTGGCGGGTGGGCCGGCCTCGGTTCGCGGCTGGTCGCTCGCCGACTACGCGAAGCTGAACAGCGGCGGAAACACCAGCACCACGATCCAGGCCCACGCCGCGTACACCGGCAGGTAACCGGTCTGCCACCGTTCGAGCGCCGCGAACGGCGTGCGCCGGCGGATGAAGGTCAGCAGGAGCCACGCCGACCACGCGAGGTTGACCAGCAGGATCACGTTCTCGCCGAGCGCGGCGGCCCGGTTGGGCGTACCGCCGTAGTCGTCGGTGATGCGCCCGGTGATCTCTATCAGCACCAGCACGTCGATGGCCAACGCGCTGACCACGAGCGCGAGTTGGAGTTTGTCGAACGGGCCGGGCGGGGCCGACGGATCGCGGGCCGACAGTGAGTAGAGCAGCAGCCCCAGCACCACGACCAGCAGGAGGTCGAAGAGGAGCAACGCCTCACGCTCGACGTCGATGCCGTGGCTGGTCCAGACGACAGCGACGAGGAAGGCGAGCAGGGCGGCCGTGAAGAGCGGGGTGAACAGCCGGGTGAGCACCGGCGCGATGTTCTCGACGACGCTCTGCTTGGCCTCGACGAGCCACCCGGCCACCACGACGGCCGCCGCGGCGCCACCGGGCAGCAGCCACTGCGAGACGAACTCCTCCGGGACGATGCCGATGGCCGCGAACGTGTTGAACAGGAACGCGGCGAGCACGCCGCCGCCGAGCGCCATGAGCACCAGGTAGATGAACCACTCGCCGGTGAACCGGATGAAGTCCATGCGCCGACGCGACGAGCGCCAGTCGTCGGCGACGTAGGCCAGGCCGACCACCAGCCACAGGGCGATGGGAAGGTGGACGCTGGTGACGACCACTGACTGCGAGTCGTCCGCCAGGGGGTAGGCGTTGGCCGCCACCGCGCCGAGGGCGAAGAGGACCGCGAGCGCCGCGATCACCGACCGTCGGGCGCTGCGACGCCAGGCCAGGTACGCCGCCAGCCAGGGCAACGCGAACAGTGTGAAGTTCCGCGCGTAGAACGCGCCGTCGTCGGCGAAGCTCAGCCCGAACAGCGCCGGCACCTTGACGGACACCAGCGCGCCCGCCGCGCAGGCGAGCATCACCCACAGGTCCCGCCGGGAGCGGGGGCCGTCGGCCGGGCCGGCGGAGTCGCCGGTCAGCACCAACTGCTTCCACAACCGTTCCGAGTGTTCCCGGGCGAACTCGCGGGAGAGCTCGTCGAGGCTGCCCATCCGTTTCACCGCGACCAGGAACGCCTCGTCCGGGCTCAGGCCGGCGGCGACGAGTTCGTCGACGGAGCCGCGCAGGTGGTCTTCCAACTCGTCGGCGTCCACCGCCTGCAACTCCCGGCGGCGGAGCACGTACTGGCGCCACCGGGCGAACTGCGCCTCCAACTCCTCCGGGCCGTCGGGCGCCGTCATGCCAGGCCCCCCAACGGGGGCACCGTCAGCGGCGCGCGGTCCTGCCAGATCTCCTTGAGCGCGCCCACCACCGTGTCCCACTGCCGGCGCTGCTCGGCCAGCTCAGCCAGGCCGCTGTCGGTGATGCGGTAGTACTTGCGCTTGCGCTCACCGGCGACCGACTGCCAGCTCGACTCCAGATAGGAGAGGCGCTCAAGTCGGTGCAGCAACGGATACAACAGCCCTTCGGTCCAGTCCAGCTCACCCCCGGACAGCTCGTTGATCCGCCGGAGGATGGCGTAGCCGTAGCTCTCGCCCTCGGCCAGGATGCCGAGCACCATCGGGGTCGCCGAGGCGGCGACCAGGTCCTTGGCGACCTTCATGAAACCTCCCACCCAAACCTAGAAGTACGATGCATAGTACTGCTAGGTATAGCGCCTGACACAACCTCAGCGCCACCACCGGCCCGGCGAAAATCGCTCGAATCCCGATGGCCGGGTCACCACAATGGCCGGTGTGCCGGAGGTCAAGGTGGTCGTAGCCCATCAGGAACGCGCCACCCTGCGCATCGGCGACGTGTTCCTGAAGATCGACGCTGATTCGGGGCGCACCGACGTCGAGGTCGAGGCGATGGCCATCGCGCCGGTCCCGACTCCCGAGGTCCTCTGGCGCCAGCCGCCCGTGCTCGCGCTCGCCGCCCTGCCCGGTACGGCACTCGGCCGCCTCGGCGAGCCGTCGACCGCGTCGTCGGCGGCGTGGACCGCCGTGGGCGCCGCCGTTCGGAAGCTGCACGACGCGCCGCTACCGCCGTGGCCCGGTCGCGACCGCGCCGAGTTGACATCACAGCTCGACGCCGAGTGCGAGTGGCTCGTCCGCGACGGCGTCCTCCCCACCGACCTGGTCGCCCGCAACCGCCAGGTCGCCGAGGCGGCGCTCCGACCGTGGACCCCGGTGTTCACGCACGGCGACCTGCAGATCACCCACGTGTTCGTCGACGGCGACGAGATCACCGGGGTGATCGACTGGTCCGAGGCGGGCCAGGGCGACGCCCTCTTCGACCTGGCCACCCTGACGCTCGGGCACGAGGAACGCCTCGCCGACGTCCTCGCCGGCTACCGCGCCGACGTCGACCTCGACGTCATCCGCGGCTGGTGGTCAGCGCGCAGCCTGCTGGCGATCCGCTGGCTCGTCGCGCACGGCTTCGACCCGTTCGCACCAGGCTGCGAGGTCGACGTCCTGAAATCCCGGCTGTGACCGGCGTCAGCTGAGGGTGACCACCCAGCGGGCGCCCTCACCCCGGGCCAGCCGGTCGAACGCCGTGGGCGCCTCGTCCAACGGGATCGTGCCGCTGACCAGCACCCCCAGATCCAGTGCGCCGTCGGCCAGCTCGGCAGCCAGCATCGGCACCTCCCGATCCGGGTCGGACGATCCGTACACCGAGGAGCGCAGCGTGCGCGCCGAGTGGAAGATGTCCAGCGCGCCGAGGCTGACCATGTCGTCCTTCGCGCCCATCCCGACCACTGTCACCGCTCCGCCGCGCCGGGTGAGCCGCCAGGCGGCACGGATGGTGGCGGCCCGACCGACGCACTCGAAGGCGTGGTCGACGCCACGGCTCTCGGTGCGCGCCCGTACCTCCTTGGAGAGCCGGTCGTCGGAGAGCAGGAAGTCGGTGGCCCCGGCGGCCAGCGCCAGGTCCCGCTTCGCCTCCGCGACGTCGATGGCCAGGATCGTGGTGGCACCGGCCCGGCGGGCCGCGCTGAGCACGGCGAGCCCGACGCCACCGAGCCCGACGACCGCCACCGACTCGCCGGGCGTCACCCGGGCGGTGTTGCGGACCGCACCCACGCCGGTGAGCACCGCGCAGCCGAGCAGTGCGGCCTGCTCGGGGGGCAGCCCGGCCGGGATCGGGATGACGGCACGCTCGGGTACCACCACCGCCTCGGCGAGAGCGCCGAGGCCGAGGGTCAGGTGCAGCGGGACACCGTCGTCGGTCTCGCCACGCGCCACCGTCGGGGCCGTGGTGGCGGCGCAGAGCCACGGCTCGCCGCGCCGGCACCACCAGCAGGCCCGGCACGCCGGTGCCCAGTTGAGCACCACCGGGGTACCGACGGCCACCTGCACGCCCGGCCCGGTCTCGGCCACCACGCCGGTCGCCTCGTGCCCGAGCACCAGCGGGAACCTCGCGGCGAGGGTGCCGTTGACCATGGACAGGTCGGAGTGGCAGACACCGGCCGCCGTGATCGTCACCCGCACCTCGCCGGGGCCGGGCGCGGGCAGGCGTACCCGCTCGACCCGCAGCTCGGCACCCGACCCGCGCGCGACCAGCGCGCGAACGGTGACCGGCGCGGACGCCGCTTCGGTGCCGCCGCCCGGCACGGCCGGGGACAGCTCGCCGCCGGTCATCGCTGGATCGCCTTCAGCTCGCAGAACTCGGCCAGCCCGTGCACGCCCAACTCCCGGCCCAGGCCGGACTGCTTGTAGCCACCGAACGGGGCGAGCGGGTTGAACGGGGCACCGTTGATGTCGACAGCGCCGGTGCGCAGCCGCCGGGCCACCGCCAGCGCCGCGTCCGTGTCGGCGGACCAGACCGCGCCGGCCAGCCCGTACTTCGAGTTGTTGGCGATGCCGACCGCCTCGTCGGTGTCGGCGAACGGGATGACGGCGAGCACCGGGCCGAAGACCTCCTCCTGGGCGAGCGCGCTGTCGGGGTGCACGTCGGCGAAGACGGTGGGGGCGACGAAGTGCCCCCGGGCCGGCACCGGCGCGTCCGGTCCACCGGCGACCAGCCGGGCGCCGTCGGCGACAGCCCGGTCGATGTGGCCGCGCACCCGCTGCGCCTGGGCGGCGGAGACCAACGGGCCGAGCCGGGTCGCCGGGTCGAACGGGTCACCGAGCCGGTAGCCGGCCACCGCCGTGGCGATCAGGTGGAGGGCTTCGTCGTACCGGTCGCGGTGCACCAGCATCCTGGTCCACGCGGTGCAGGTCTGACCCGAGTTGAGCAGGGCGTTGCCGACGCCCACCTTGACGGCGGTGGCCAGGTCGGCGTCCGGGAGGATCACGTTGGCGGACTTGCCGCCCAGCTCCAGCGCGACCCGGGCGATCCGGTCGGCGGCGAGCCGCATGATCCGCGCGCCGGTGGCGGTGGAGCCGGTGAACGAGACCAGGTCGACGTCGGGGTGCCCGGCGAGAGCTTCGCCGACCACCGGCCCGGTGCCGCTGACCAGGTTCAGCACCCCCGGCGGCAGACCGGCCTCGGTGACCGCGTCGAAGAGCAGGTACGCGGTCAACGGGGTCAGCTCGCTGGGCTTGAGCACCACCGTGCAACCGGCGGCCAGGGCCGGGGCGAGCTTCGCCATCACCTGGTGCAGCGGGTAGTTCCACGGCGTGATCGCGCCGACCACGCCGATCGGCTCGCGGACGACGAGGGAGTTGCCGATGTGCTCCTCGACCGGCTCGCGGGCGGCGAGCGCCACGTGGTCGCGCAGCGCTCTCAACGGGAGCCCGACCTGCACCCGGGTGGCGAGCTTGAGCGGCGCGCCGAGTTCCCCGGCGATGGTGTGGGCGAGGTCGTCGGCCCGGGCGGCGAGCGCCGTGTGCAGCCGGTCGAGGTGAGCGGAGCGCTGCGCGGGGGTGGCGGCCGACCAGCCGGGAAACGCGGCGCGGGCCGCGGCCACGGCGCGGTCCACGTCGGCCGGGGTGCCGGCCGGCACCTGCCCGATCAGCTCCCCGGTGCTCGGGTTCTCCACGTCGATCAGGTCGGTGCCGGCGGGCGACGTCCACTCCCCGTCGACGTGCAGGTGGCGCCGCAGGCGCAGGGGGTCGGGCAACTGCGACGGCGGGGCGGCGGCGAGGTCCATGTCGTCCCTTCGGGGGTGGGCGATGGGCGATGGCGACGGGGTCGCGAGGGGCGATGAAACTAGCGCTGGGAGTTTGGACGCTACCCGGTGGGCCGGGCGGACTCCACCGGGCCGACGGTGCGGGCGTACTCGGCGGCCAGCCCGTGCAGCAGGGCGTCCAGGCCCAGGGCGAAGGCGCCCTCGTCGACGCTCTGCTGGTGCTCGGCGAGCCGGTGCGCCTGGCGCAGGTGCGGGTAGTGCGCCGCGTACAACTCCGGGTCCTCGACGAAACCGCGGGCGAACGAGCCGAGCGCCGACCCGGCCACGAAGTAGCGCAGCGCCGCGCCGATGTGGGTGGCGCGGGCCGGCGGCCAGCCGGCCCGGACCAGGCCGCCGTAGACCGCGTCGGCCATCGCGAGGGCGGCCGGTCGACGACCCGGCCCCTGCGCGAGGTACGGCACGATGTTCGGGTGCGCGGTGAGCGCCCGACGGTACGACCAGGCCCAGTCCCGCAGCGCGGTGACCCAGTCCCGGCTGGCGAAGCCGCTGGTGTCGACAGCGCCGGTGACCGTGTCGGCGACCGCGTCGAGGATCTCGTCCTTGGTGGCGAAGTGGTTGTAGAGCGACGGCCCGCGAACGCCCAGTTCGGCGGCGAGCCGGCGGGTGGAGAAGGCGGGCAGGCCCTCGGCGTCGATGAGCGCCGTGGCGCTCTCGACGATCAGCTGCCGGGTGAGCCGGGGCTGGCGGGGTCGGGGCACTGCGCTCCTTGAGGGTGTCGGGTCGTGGGGTCTGGACGAATGAAAACTTACACCGCTAGTTTAGGTGTGACCGCTGCGTCCCGCAGCGGCGCACCGCCACGTCGACCGAGGGGGAACCGTGGACTTCGCACTGTCCGACGAGGAACGCGCCGTCCGAGACACCGTGCGCGCGTTCATCACCCGCGAGGTGATGCCCCTGGAAGCGGAGGTGCTCCGCCGGGAACGGGCGCACCAGCCGGGCCTGGACCACTCCGAGGTGCGGGAACTGCAACTCAAGGCGCGCAAGTTCGGCTTCTGGGGCCTGGCCACACCGGAAGAGTACGGGGGGATGAACCTGCCGGCCGTCCTCCAGTCGTTGATCTGGACCGAACTGGGCCGCACGTTCGTGCCGTTCCGCTTCGGCGGCGAGGCGGACAACATCCTGTTCCACGCCACCGAGGAGCAGAAGCGGGAGTTCCTCATCCCGACCATCGAGGGCGAGCGCCGCTCCTGCTTCGCGATCACCGAACCGGGCGCCGGTTCGGACGCCGCAAACATCCGGCTGTCCGCCCGCCGCGACGGCGACGACTGGATCCTCGACGGCGAGAAGACCTTCATCACCGGCGGCCACGACGCCGACTTCGCCATCGTGGTCGCGGTGACCGACCGGGAGAAGGGCGCCCGCAACGGTGGCGCCACGGCGTTCCTGGTGGACCGGTCGATGGGCTGGCGCTCCGAGTTCATCCAGACCATGGGCGAGGGCGGGCCGGCGTCGCTGATCTTCGAGGGCGTCCGCGTGCCCCACCGCAACATCCTCGGCGAGATCGGGCAGGGCTTCACGCTCGGCATGGAGTGGATCGGCAAGGGCCGCTACACCATCCCGTCGCACGCCATCGGCATCGCCGAGCGGGTGCTGCAGATGGCCATCGACTACGCCAACACCCGGGAGACGTTCGGCGCCACGATCGGCACCAACCAGGCCATCCAGTGGATGATCGCCGACTCGGAGACCGAACTGGAGGCGGCCCGCTGGCTGGTGCTGCGCTCGGCGTGGACGGTCGACCAGGGGCTGGACCCCCGGCACGCCTCGTCGATGGGCAAGCTCTACGGCGCCGGCATGGTCAACCGGGTGGTCGACCGGGTGCTCCAGATCCACGGCGGCATGGGCTACACCCGGGAACTGCCGATCGAACGCTGGTACCGGCAGGTCCGGCTCTACCGGATCTTCGAGGGCACCGACGAGATGCAACGGTTGATCATCTCCCGGGACCTGCTGCGCGGCTACACGAAGATCGGCGGCCACCTGGCCTGAGCCGGATGCCGTACGCCGTCGGGGACGGCCGGGTGCGCGCCCGGTCGTCCCCGACGTCGGATTTCAGCCGGTCAACGCCGTCAGCGCGGCGTCCACATCGGCCTCGGTGGAGTAGACGTGGAAGGAGGCCCGGACCCGACCGGCGCGCACCGCCGCCCGGATGCCGGCCGCCGCGAGGCGCTGCCGCGCGTCGGGCACGTCCACGCTGACGATGGCGCTCTCCCCCGGTGGCCGACCCAGCCCGGTCAGGAACCGGTTGGCCAGCGCCACGTTGTGCGCCCCGATCGCCGACACGCCGATCTCAGCGACCACCTCCAGGGCGGGCGCCGCGCCGACCCAGCTGAACCAGGCCGGTGAGATGTCGAACCGGCGGGCGTCGTCGGCCAACCGCAGCGGCGGACCGTAGTAGGAGGCGTGCGGGTCGTCGCCCGCGTACCAGCCGGCGGCGTCGGGGCGCAGCCGCTCCCGCAGCGCGGGGGCCAGATAGGCGAACCCGGTCCCGCGCGGATTCATCAGCCACTTGTAGCCGCCCACCGCCACCACGTCGGCCCGGCCGCCGTCGAACGGCAACCACCCGCACGCCTGCGTCGCGTCCACCGCCACCAGCGCGTCGTGCGCGCGGGCCGCGGCCACGATCTCGTCGTACGCCGCGACCGCCCCGTCGGCCGACTGCACCAGGCTGAACGCGACCAGGTCGGTGTCGGCGTCGATGGCGTCGACCAGCGACTCCAGCGGCACCGTACGGACGGTGACACCCCGCTCCCGCTGCACCAGCCAGGGGAAGAGATTCGAGGTGAACTCGACCTCGGGGACCACCACCGTGGCACCGGCCGGTAGCGCCGCCGCGACCGGCGCGAGGAGTTGGGACACGGCCGCGCCGACCGCCACGTCACCGGCCGGCACCCCGATCAGGCCGGCGAACGCTACCCGGGCCCGGTGCGTCGACTCGCCCCAGCCCTCCCACGACGTACGACCGACCCGCCAGGCGGTAAGGGCCTCCTGCACCGCCGCCCACGCCGGCTCCGGCGGCAGCCCGTAGCTGGCGGTGTTCAACCAGCCCGGCTCCGGCTGCCACAGCTTCTGCGCCTGCTCGATCTCCATGCCACGACGCTATGTCGGGCCCGGCGCGACGGGCACTGCCAATCGGCGACCCGCGGCCTCACCGGCGGTGCCCGGCCGACTCGTCGGCGGTGGGCCGCTGGATCCTGGTGAGGCTGTCGGCGAGGCCGGCGAGCCACCGGTCGACCTCCACCAGGTGCCGGACGGACCGCAGGTCGGCCCCGCGCAGCAGCGGACGGATCCGGTCCAGCTGGTCGACGCAGGTCATCGAGACCGGTGCCGGGCCCGCTGTCCGGCCGTGGGCGACCTCGTCGGCGAGGGTGCCGTACGCCGAGCGCAGGCGGCCGGCGGCGTCCGCCAGCAGCGCCGCCGCCTCGGGCCAGCCTGCGAGGCAGCCGGGCGGGTTGCGGCGCAGCAGCGACTGCGCGCCGGGCAGGACGTGGTGCCCGGCGCTCAGCACGGCATCCCAGTTCACCTGCTCGTGGCGCGGATCGTGGTGTTCGGAGTGGTACTGGCAGTACGACGAGTCGACCAGGACCATCCGGCGGCGGACCCGGTCGAGGGCGGCATCGGGTGGCGGCGCGGCGCCGAGCGCCGCCCGGACCGTCTGGTCGACGGCGTCCGCGTTGACCGCCAGGTAGCGGGCAGCGTTGTGCCGCAGGTCGTGGCCCGCCCCGCGCGGCCACATCGCCACCCCGGCGAGCACGCCGATCACCGTACCGAGCAGCACGTCGACGAGGCGGGCCTCGGCGAGCCGCCAGCCTTCCGGGCTGAGTTGGGCGAAGACGACGGTCAGCAGGACCGTGAACAGCGCCTGCTGCCACACCGGACCGAGCAGGCGGCCAACACCCAGGGCCAGCAGCAGGGTGACCGGAAGGACGACGGCGTAGACGACCGGTTCGTCGACGACGAGCATCACCCCGCCGCTGACAACCGCTCCGATGATCGTGCCCAGCACGGCCGGCCGCAGTGCGGTGCGGGTGTCGGCGGCCGAGGTGCGCAGGACCGTGAGGGTGGCCAGCAGCACCCAGAAGCCGTGGGTCAGCTGCAACACCCCGGCGGCCACCCGGGCGATGGCGAGGGCCACGGCCAGCCGCAGCGAGCTGTGCAGGTGGGCCGAGCGCGGCGCCAGGTGCGAGCGGAACTGCCACCAGTACAGCCTCCACGGGCTGTGCCGGGCGTACTCGAACAGCCCCGAGGAGTTGTGCGGATCGTCGAGCCGCGCCCCGGCGGCCACCCGGCAACCGACGGCGAAGACCCGCACCTGGTCCGCGAGGGCCAGCGCCGTGGCGTCGCGGCACAACCGCTGCACGTCCGGCGTGTCGCGGACGCTGCCCGCTCCCACGGGGTACGCGCCCTCGGCTCGTCCGACCGCGACGTCCAGGTCGGCGAGGGTCACCGCCGGCGCACCCGGCGACAGGCTCCGGCCGGCGACACGGGTCGTCTCCGCGCACGAGCGCAGCAGACGCGCCGCCGCCAGGTCCGGAATCGGCTCCGGCGGGGCGTCCGCCGCGAGCCGGTCCGCCTCGACGAGCGCCTCCCGGAGCGCGGCGGCGCAGATCCGCAACGCCCGGTCCTGCGCGCCCGCCGCGGTGGGCGCCCACGTCGCGGGGGTACGGCCCAGCTCGATCGCCGCCATCGTGTCGTACGCCCGCGCGCGCCGAGTGTCCCGGTCGGCCCCGGCGGTGTGCGGGTCGGTCAACGTGGCGGCGGTGTCGTCGAGGAAGGCCGCGAGGCTGTCCGCCGCCGCGGCGAGGCGCTGCCGGTAGGAGACCGGCACCGGGTCGGGCCAGAGGACGACCTCCGCCGCGGCGAGCAGCACGACGGCGAGCGTCACCCCGCCGAGTCGCGCCGGCAGCGTGCCCGGCTGGTACGGCGGGAACGACGCCAGGATGTAGAAGAGCTGGAACGCGCTCGCCAACCCCACCAGGCGCGGGTTGCCGACCCCGGCGAACGCCACCACGAACCCGACGACGAGCATGCCGCCGGCGGCCGCCCACGTGCTCCACGCCAGGAGCGAGCCCACCGCGATGAGCGCCCACACCACCGGTAGCGACAGCACGAGGATCCGTGCCCGCTGCGGCGCCGGACCCGGCAGCTGCGCGAACGACCCGGCCGCGATCGTGCCGAACAACCCGTACGTGGCGAGGGTGGAGTTGCCCGCACCGTAGCGGCAGCCGAAGAAGACGACCGACGCGACGAGCGTCAGTCGTGCCGCGCGTCGCAGGATGACGTCACCCGGGTCACGGCGGCGAAGCCGGCCAAGGAGGCTGGTTCCGAGCACTACCGCTCCCCCGGTCCGTCGCAGCAGCCCTCCCCGGCCCACCATTCTCCACCGCGCCCCGCCACGGGCGGCGGGTTTAGCGACGAATCATCGCCGGGAGCTGCCGAGCAGACCGAGCCGGAGAGCCCGCAACAGGGTGCCGGGGCGGCTCAGGGCGGCCGGATGGTCGAGCATGGTGGTGACCCGACCCAGTCGGGCGTTGATCACCGGGTCGGTCAGCGACGCCCGGAAGAGCAGGTCCCCGAACCACTTGGTGACCCTGTAGCCGGGCGGGTACGGCCCGTCGACGTGCGGCAGCTCGATGTCGGCGGTGGTGGAGATCTGCCAGGCCGCGTCGACCACCACCCGGACCTGCTCGAAGTACGCCCGCGCCGGCTCGTCGTGCGGTTTCGGCCCGGATCGCAGGTACCTGGACAGGCAGGAGGCGTGCAGCGTCGCGGAGGTCATGCCCTGGCCGTACACCGGGTTGAAGGACGCGACGGCGTCGCCCGCGGCGACCAGTCCGGCGGGGAGGCGGTCGAGCTTGTGGAAGTCGCGGCGTCGGCTGTCGGCCTGGTGGTACGTGACCACCCCGCCGAGCATCTCCCCGTGTTCGGCGATGTCACCGAACATCTGCGGGTAGTGCTCCCGGCAGCGGGCGGTGAAGTCGGCGACGTCGCGGCTGGGCCGGTCACCGTCGTAGCCGGCCACCAGCATGATCCAGCGGTCCCCCTCGACCGAGTTGATGCCACCGATCCGGGCGGTACGCCCCCTGCCCGCCATGGTGTGGAAGACCGCCACCCACGCGTCGCTGACCTTCTCGTCGCGCTTGAAGAGCGCCGTGGCGTAGTTCAGCTTGATCGGCATGCGCTGCAGGGGCGGACGCGGCCACCCGTGCTCGGCCAGCCAGTCGCTCAACCGGCTGGACCGCCCCATCGCGTCGACCACCAGGTCGGCCGCTTCGACGACGGGCTCGGTGCCGCCCTCGGGCACGTACCGGGCGCCGGTGACCCGCCGCTCGTCGAAGAGCAGGCCCTCCGCCCGGCCGTACACCATGCGGATGTTGTCGACGGCGAGGGTGCGCCGCCGGACCAGCGACTCCAGGAACGGACGCGTGGTGATCAGCGCCGGCCCGGTGCCGGTCGCCGCGGGTGGCAGGCCCAACATGCCGTTCACGAAGACCTTCGCCGTGCCCGGGTCGCGCGGCGGCGGCGGAGCGCCGAGCGTGAGCGCCTCGTCGGCGATGCCGGGAAACCAGCGCTCCAACTGGACCTGACCGGCGGGCAGCAACGCGTGCACCTGACTGCCCTGCGGCACCCCCGGTCGTGGCCCGGCGTCGACGTCGGACGGGTCCCGTTCGACGATCAGCACCTCCTCGGCGTGGTCGCTGAGCACCCGGGCCGCCAGCAACCCGGCCATGCTGCCACCGAGCACCACCGCACGTCGCATGACGACTCTGGTCTCGGCCGGTCGTTCGGCCGTCGCTATCTCCGCGAAGAGCCGGGACGGAGAGGGGGGCATGCGATCACTCCTCGGACGGTCGGGAAAGCGTGGCATCCACGACCGTAACCACCGCCGCCCCCGCCGTCAGCGTTCAGCTGGCCCGCCACTTCTGGTTCGCGTTGCCGGTGCACTGCCAGATCTGCAGTCGGGCGCCGTTGTCCGGGTTCGAGTCGACCACGTCGACACACCTGTCCGCCTTGGTGTTCACCAGGTCGTACGCCTTGTTGAGGGTGAACCTCTGCGACGACGCGCCGGAGCACTCGGCCAGGATGACGTGCGCCCCGTCCTGGGTGGAGTGGCCGGCGACATCAAGGCACAAACCCATCGAGCGGACGGTGCCGTCCGACGGGAACGTCCACAGTTGCTTCGCGGTCCGTCGACAGTCCCAGATCTGCGGTCGCGCGCCGGCGTAGGCGTTGCCCTCCGGGATGTCGATGCAGCGGTCACTGGCGAAGCTGGAGATCTGCTTACCGGCGGGCGGGTTGCTCTTCGTCGGAGACGGAGGCGGAGCGGACGGCGGCGCCTGGTTACCCGGAGCGGTGGTCGTGTTGCTGCCCGTCCCGGTCGACGGCGGCGGCGCACCGGCCGACGGTGGCGCGCTGGCGGCTCGCGACGGCGGGGCACCCGCGACGGGTAGGCCCTGGAAACCATCCGTGATCAGCGCGAGGACGGCCTCGCTCGCGGACCATTCGGCGGCCGAGGTGGTCCAGTCGATCGAGTACGCGTGCCCGTTGTGGCCGACGAACACCCGGCTCGACGTGTGCATCGGCGTGCCGTCCTCGTCGGTGTACGTCCACGCCCACTCGGCGGCCCGCAGCTGGTAGCGCAGCGCGTCGAGCCGGACCTGCCGATAGTCGGCGTACCGGCCGCGTTGCGCCGTCTCCCGCGCCCGCAGCTGCGCGAGCGGGTCCGCGGGGACGGACCGGAGTTCGTCGACGACGAGCACGCGGCTGCCGTCCGGCTCGCGGAACACGGCGCGCCCACCGTCGCGCCGGGCCTGCCAGCCGTCCGGCACCGGTACGAGGAAGCGCGGATCGTCACGGTGGTAGCGCCAACCCGCCGGCGGCGGTGGCAGCACCCTGGACACCGGCGTCTCGGCGACCGGCGACGGGTGCACGGCCGGCGCCGCGACGTCGCCGGCACCCGCGTCGCCGAACAGCCCGCCCTTGAGCACTGACGCGGCCACCAGCAGGACGACCAGCAGCACGGCCGCCCCGATCGACCCGATCAGCCGCGCCCGACGCTGACGACCCTTTCCAGGCACCGGGGCGGCAGCGGGTGACGGGGGCACAGCCGGCGACATGGGCGCAGCCGGTGCGGCAGCGACGCCGGCCTGCGCGGCGGCGGGTGACGTGGTGGCGGCGGGCGACGTGGTGGCAGGCGGCGCGGCGTTGGCAGCCGGTGCCGCGGGGGCGTCGAACGCGTCGGGGAGGGCCGGCGACGCGGGCGGACCGGGTTCGGCGGGGACGAACTCGGGCACGATCGTCGGACGGGGCAGGTCGGCCGTGGCGGTGGTGATCCGGGTCAGCGGTCCGCCGCCGGCACCGCTCACCTCAGTCGCCGGCACATCCCCAGTGGCGGCCTGGCGCAGGAGCCGGTCCGCCTCCTCGGCCCTGATCCGTTGCTCCGGCTCCCGGCGCAGCAGTCCCTCCAGGAGCGGGGTCAGCCGACCGGCCCGTCGCGCCGACGGTGGTGGCTCGGTGGCGAGGGCCGCCAGCGTGGCGATCGGAGACGAGCGGTGGTACGGGGTGCGTCCCTCGACCGCCGCGTAGAGGGTGGCGCCCAGCGACCACAGGTCGGCCGCCGGCCCCACGTCGCCGTCGGTGGCCCGCTCGGGCGCGAGGAACGCCGGTGAGCCGAGCACCATCCCGGTCTGTGTCATCCGTGGGTCGCCGGGGAGGGTGGCCAGACCGAAGTCGGTCAGCACCACCCTGCCGTCGTCGGCGAGCAGCACGTTGGCCGGCTTGACGTCCCGGTGCAGCACACCGGCGCGGTGGGCGGCCCGCAGCGCGCCCAGGATGCCCAGCCCGATCCGTGCGGCGCGGTCCGCCGGCATCGACCCCTCGGCTTCGAGCACCTGTTGCAGGGACCGGGACGGCACGAGCTCCATCACGATCCAGGGGTCGCCGCCGGAGTGCAGCACGTCGAAGACGCGTACCACGTTGGGGTGGCCCAGACGGGCGACGGCCCGCGCCTCACGCATGGACCGTTCGCGCATCTCCCGACGTTCGTCGTCGCGTAGGCCGGGCGGTGCCACCAACTCCTTGATGGCGACGTCGCGCTGCAGCATCTCGTCGCGGGCCTGCCACACGCGACCCATCCCGCCCTGGCCGAGCGGACGGACCAGCCGATAGCGATCGGCAATCAACTGTCGAGAGGCGTCTGGCACGACAGGAAGGTACCTGCCCTGGTTTACGTACCCAATTCTTGTGGCGGCTGGAAATGCGACAGTTGGATATGTCACACGCAAGATCGACTGGTTACCGGTCGTTCATTTCCGCTATTGGTTACGAGCAGTGTCGCCCACCGCGATGTTACCAACGCGTATATCGGCGTCCTGCTATAAATATCGAATGAATTCGAATTCTGCGGAGCGCCGGACCGGACGCGCCGCGGCCGGGTTGGGCGGCCTGTGCCTGGCGGTGGTCCTGTCCGCCTGCACGCCGGCAGGTGACCCGCGCCAGCCCACCTCAGCGCCGGCCGACGGGGCAACACCGGCTGACCGGGCGGCGCCGGCCAGCGGTGCCGGGCTGCCGTGCACGCCATCGGTCGATGCGCTGCCGGCACCGCCGGCCGGCTACCGGTTGGTGGGCGAGGACGTCGCGGTGCCCGACACCCCAGTGCTGACGGCGGGCGACTCCGGGGAGGCCGATCCGGCGGCGCGACTGTTCGCCAAATGGGGGCTCGTCGTCCGCGCCGGCACTGTCGTCGACCTGCGGGTGGCACCGGGCTGGCAGGACAGGGCCCGGCTCGGGTGGGGCGGCACCGGCGCGCCCGCGACGACCGTCACGGTGCACGCCTGCACTCCCGAGGGTGGGCAGGCGCACTGGCTGGCCTTCGTCGGCGGCGCCTGGGTCGCGCAGGTCGCCTGCGTACCGCTGATCGTGACGTCGGACGGCCGGACCGACCGCGTCAACCTCGGCATCGGCACCCCCTGCGACACGACCGCCACACCCCACCCCGCCACCTCATGAACCCCGAACGGCCCGGCGCCGCCTGCTGCCGCTCAGTCCGGCAGCGCTCGTGCGCGTTAGGGCCTGTCCTGTCGATCATGGAAGCCAGATGATGGCGGCGATCAGGATCAGGCTGGATCGGTAGAGGGATGCGCGTTTGGCGTAGCGGGTGGCCAGGTCTCGCCAGTGTTTGAGCCGGTTGAAGCAGCGTTCCACGACGTTGCGCTTCTTGTAGACCACCTTGTCGAAGGCCGGCGGTCGCCCGCCGTGGCTGCCCTTGGCGGCACGGCGGGCGACCTGGTCCGAGCGTTCCGGGATGACGTGCCGGATTCCTCGTTGGCGCAGGGCTCGGCGGGTGGAGTCATGCGCGTAGCCCTTGTCCGCGATCAGCACCTCAGGCCGCTTGCGGGGCCGACCCGGCCCGGGCTCGTTGACCCGGATCGCGTCCAGCAACGCCAGGAGTTGCGGATTGTCGCCGGCCTGGCCGGGGGTGAGCAGGATCGACAGCGGCCGTCCGCGTCCGTCGACCGCGAGGTGGATCTTCGTGCTCAACCCTCCTCGTGACCGGCCGATCGCCTCGCCATCTTCCGCACCAGGTGTCGTCGGACTTGTCGGGGAGCCCCTTTTTTGCGGGCGCCAGCGGCATGCTGGTGCGCCCGCACGATCGACGAGTCGATGCTGATCGTCCACTGCACCGGTGTGCCGTCGTCGTGGACCTGCGCCGCGGCGAGGATCCGATCCCATGTCCCGTCAGCGGTCCACCGGCGCAGGCGTTCGTGACAGGTCTTCCACGGCCCGAAGCGTTCCGGCAGATCACGCCACGGCGCACCTGTGCGCAGCTTCCACAGGATCCCGTTGATGACCTGCCGGTGATCCCGCCACCGCCCCCGCGCACCACCCGGCTCGGGCAGCAACGGCGCGATCACCACCCACGCCTCGTCAGTCAATTCGCCACGACGCACCACCGACACATCGTCAACGACCAACCACTACAAGATCGGCAGGACACGCCCTAGTCGGGTAGCGCTCGTGCGCGTTAGTCCGGTAGCGCTCGTGCGACTCGATCAAGCAGGTCGCGGGCACCGGCCTGGACTGCCGGGTCGGGATCATCCAGCAGACTCCGGAGCGCGACGCGAAAACGGAGCCGGTCCTCCGGCCCCGCGCCGGCGAGCTCGAAGAAGACGGCGCTCAGGCAACCGGTGAGATGATCCCCCTGCTCCGGCTCAGCAAGATGCCACGCTGCCGCGATGAGACGCAGGCCAGCCGGGTCACGACGCCGCAACAACTCCTCGGCGGTGGCATCGGTGACCGCGGTGTTCGCGCTGTCGAGAAGCAGGCTCCGCACCACGGTGTCCACCGGTTCCCGCCCAACGACAGGGCTCAGGTTACGCCCGGCGCGGGCCCGGTCCGACCACAACTGCGACCGAGCCAACCGCAGCGCCTCCCCCACCTCCACCCCCACATCATCCCCGCCCCACCCGGAATGACGTCCACCGCCCTGGTGATCAAGAGCTTTACGTACGCCATCCCGGTGTGTCGTGACGCGAACCTCTTGATCACCAGGGGTGACGTGGGGGTTGGGGCGGGTGGACGGGGGTGTCTACTGTCTACAGAGGCTGGCGTCCGACTGTCGATGTCCTGGATGTTCTGTCGAGAGGGTCAACGACATGCTGAAGGCCGAGGATCTTCCCCCGTTTCAGCGCGCCGTGTCCGATGAGTCGCAGCGCGGCCAACGCGTGTACGCCACCCTTGTCGCGCTGCGGCTGTCCCTGCTCCTGGTGGCCGCTGTCGCGGGAGTCGCCACCTGGAAGCTCGACAATTTCGCCCTCGGCCCGGCGCTGGCGGCGGGCGCGTTCGCCGCCACCTCGATCGTCGAGGTCTTTCTCCTCACCAATCGTCCGAATGAACGGTGGTACGTCGGCAGGGCCCTCTCCGAATCCATCAAATCACTCACCTGGCGATTCACCGTCGCGGCTGACCCTTTTCCCCGATCACAGAGCGAATCGGACAGCGTCCAGGAATTCACCAACCGATTGTTGGGCCTGACCGGGGACATGTCGGCGGCCGGGTTGGCGGCTCCCGCGGTGGCCGGGCAACAGATCACTGACGGAATGCGTGCGTTGCGCGCCACCCCCCTTGAGGAGCGCCGCGCCGCGTACCTGGTCGGCCGTCTCGAGGCCCAGCGGGCCTGGTACGCCGAACGGTCGCTGGCGAACCGGGCGCGGGCGACCCGCTGGTCGGTGACCATGCTCGTGCTGGAGATCGTCGGGGTGACCCTGGCCGTGTCGAGGGCTGCCGGACTGACGGACCTCGACCTGCTCGGGGTGGCCGCCGCGGCGGTCGCGGCCGGAGCGGCCTGGACCCAGACGCGGCAACACGGGGCGGTGGCGACCGCCTACGCGCTGGCCAGTCAGGAGCTTGCCGCCATGGGGTCACTGGCCACCCGGATCAGTACGGAAGCCGAACTGTCGCGGTTCGTGAATGACACGGAGACGGCGATTTCCCGGGAACACACGATGTGGCGCGCACGCCGACGCTGACACCGCCCAGCACTCGCCCCTCGCCCCCGCCGCCCGCCGCCCGGAGATCCCCGCCCGGAGATCGACTCGGTTTTCAGGAAAGCGCGGTGTCGGGGCCGATCGGATACCCCGATATTCAGAAAGCGGAGTGGATCACCGCGCGGACCGGCGTCACCGCGCGGACCGGGGGCACGGCCCGGACCGGGGGCACGGCCCGGACCGGGGGCACGGCCCGGACCGGGGGCACGGCCCGGACCGGGGGCACGGCCCGGACCGGGGGCACGGCCCGGACCGGGGGCACGGCGTGGACCGGGGGCACGGCGGCCGGGGCCGCCGCTAAGCCCGGTCCACGTCCATGCATCAGGCCGGCGCTCCGGCCGGCGCGGTCTCCCTCTCGTCGGGGCGCGGTGCCGCGTCGTCGTGCTCGTCGACCATGGTGGCCTCGTCGAACGGGTCGTTGCCGCTCAGCACCCCGACCGCCCGGTCCCGGTCGAACTCGCCGGTCCAGGTTCCCACCAGCACTGTCGCCACCGCGTTGCCGGCGAAGTTGGTCAGCGCCCGGGCCTCCGACATGAACCGGTCGATGCCGACGATCAGTCCGACCCCGTCGACGAGGTCCGGTCGGTGTGACTGGAGGCCGCCGGCCAGCGTGGCCAGCCCGGCGCCGGTGACACCGGCGGCGCCCTTCGAGGCGATGATCATGAACAGCAGCAGCGAGATCTGCTCACCGACGGCGAGTGGCTTGCCCAGCGCGTCGGCGATGAACAGCGACGCCATGGTCAGGTAGATCGCCGTACCGTCCAGGTTGAACGAGTAGCCGGTCGGCACCGTGATGCCGACGACCGGCTTGCTCACGCCGAAGTGCTCCATCTTGGCGATCAGGCGCGGCAGCGCCGACTCCGACGACGAGGTGGACAGGATCAGCAGGAACTCCCGGCCGAGGTAGCGCAGCAGCGAGAAGATCGAGATCCGGGCCACGAACCACAGCAGCGCGCCCAGGAAGACCAGCACGAAGATCAGACAGGTGACGTAGAAGCCCACCATGATCTGGGCGAGGCTCTTGAGGGCGTCCACGCCGGTCGCGCCGACCACGGCGGCCATCGCGCCGAACGCGCCGATCGGCGCCAGCCACATGATCATGGCGAGGACCTTGAAGACGACCCGCTGGATGACGGTGATGGCGCTGAGCACCGGCTCACCCCGCTGTCCCATGGCCTGGACGGCGAACCCGACCAGCAGGGCGACCAGCAGCGTCTGGAGCACCTTGCCCTCGGTGAGCGCGGAGAGCAGCGTCGTCGGGATGATCCCGAGCAGGAAGTCGGCGGTACCGGCCGCCTCGTCACCGGCGGCGGCCTTGCCCGAGCCGGCGAGGTCCGGGCCGAGGTTCAGGCCGGAGCCGGGGTGGATGAGGTTGCCGACGACCAGGCCGATGGCGAGCGCGACCGTCGACATGGTCAGGAAGTAGCCGAGGGCCAGGCCGCCGACCTTGCCGACCTTCGCGGCCTGCCGGACGGAGCCGACGCCGAGCACGATGGTGCAGAAGATGACCGGGCTGATCATCATCTTGATCAGGTTGACGAAGCCGGTGCCGATCGGCTTGAGTTCCTTGCCGAAATCGGGGGCGACCAGGCCGACCACGATGCCGGCGACGACGGCCACGATGACGGCCAGATACAGGTAACGGGTACGGTCCCGGCGGACCGCCGGTGCCGGGGTGGCGGCGGATGCGGTGGTGTCCATGTCGACAATGTGAAGCGCGTCTCACCCGTTGACAGCCTTGCGGTCATTCTGTTCACCGCGACGGCGGCAACGGCGGCGCGACGAGGAGGTGGTGGAGGTGGCCCGACGCCAGTGGAGCATCGCGGGGCAACTCTTCGCCCTCCAGGCGATGGTGGTGACGTTGCTGGTGCTGGCCGGCGCGGCGGGCGCCGTCTGGCTGGCCCGCAGCGACTCCCGCCAGGCCGCGCAGGAGGAGGTGCTCGCGGTGGCGCAGACGGTGGCGCGCTCCCCCGACGTCCGCGCCGCCCTCATCACCGCCGACCCGGCCAGCATCCTGCAGCCGTACGCCGAATCGACCCGGCTGGCCACGGGCACCGACTTCGTGGTGGTGATGGCCCCCGACCGCACCCGTTTCTCACACCCCACCCGGGAGCGCATCGGCCAGCCGTTCGTCGGCGAGATCGGGCCCGCCCTGGCCGGCCGCCCCTTCACCACCACGAACGTCGGCACGCTCGGCGAGTCGGTGCGCGCTGTCGTTCCCGTGTACGACGAGCAGCGGCACCTCGTCGGTCTGGTCTCGGTGGGCATCACCACCCGGGCCATCGACCGTAAGCTGCTCGGCCAACTGCCGGTGCTGTTCGGGGTGGCCGCGCCGGCTCTGGCGCTCGCCGCGACGGGCTCCTGGCTGCTCAGCCGCCGGCTGCGTCGCCAGACGCACGGTCTGGGGCCGGCACAGATGACCCGGATGTACGAGTACTACGACGCCGTTCTGCACTCGGTGCGGGAAGGTCTCGTCGTGCTGACCACCGATCGTCGGGTGGCGCTGGTGAACGACGAGGGCCGCCGCCTGTTGGGGCTCGACGCGGACGCGCCGGTGATCGACCAGCCGGTGGCCGGGATCGACCTGCCACCCGCGGCGGCCGAGTTGCTCGACTCCGGGCGTGACGCCCGCGACGAGCCGATCCTCGCCGGTGACCGGGTGCTCGTCGCCAACCAGCGGACCGCCCGCTTCGAGGGCGCGGCGCTCGGCACCGTGCTGACCCTGCGCGACCAGACCGAGCTGCGCACCCTGGCCAGCGAGCTGGATTCGGTGCGGGCGCTGACCGAGGCGTTGCAGGCGCAGACCCACGAGTCGGCCAACCGGCTGCACACCGTGCTGACCCTGGTCGAGCTGGGCCGCACCGAGGAAGCCGTCCGGCTCGGCACCCGCGACCTGGCCCTCGCCCAGCAGCTGACCGACCGGGTGGTCGGCGCGGTGACCGAACCGGCGCTCGCGGCGCTGCTGCTCGGCAAGTCCGCGCAGGCCGGCGAGCGCGGAGTGGACCTGGTCGTCGAACCGGACTGCCGCCTCGACGACAGCCCGCTGCCGACCGCTGACCTGCTCACCGTGGTCGGCAACCTGGTCGACAACGCGCTCGAAGCGGTGGCCGGCACCCCGGCGCCCCGCCGGGTACGCGTCTTCGTCGGCGCGGCCGACGACGAACTGGTGGTCCGGGTCGCCGACAGCGGCCCCGGGCTGGCACCGGAGCGGGTCGCCGACGCGTTCCGGCGCGGCTGGTCCACCAAGAGCACCGGCCGCGGCCTCGGCCTGGCGCTGGTCGGGCAGGTGGTGCGCCGGCACGGCGGCAGCGCCGAGGTGGATCGCTCGGACGACGGTGGCAGTCTGTTCACCGTCCGGCTGCCGAGCCGGATCGAGCGGTCATGACCGACATCCGGGTGCTCGTCGTCGAGGACGAGCCGCTGCTGGCCGAGGCGCACAGCGCGTACACCGAACGGGTTCCCGGTTTTGTGGTGGTCGGGGTGGCGCACACCGCGCGGGCGGCGATGGCGGCCCTGCGCGCCGACCACGGCGGCGGCGTGGACCTCGTACTCCTGGATTTTCGGCTGCCCGACCTGCACGGCCTGGACGTGTGCCGGGCGCTGCGCGCGGCCGGCAGCAGCGTGGATGTGCTGGCCGTGACGTCCGCGCGGGACCTGGCGGTGGTGCGCACCGCCGTGTCCCTCGGGGTGACCCACTACCTGCTCAAACCGTTCACGTTCGCCGCGTTCCGCGACAAGCTGGAGCGCTACGCCGACTACCGCGCCCAGGCGCTCGCCGACGGCGAGGTCGCCGCCCAGCACGAGGTGGACCAGATGTTCGCCACCCTGCGCGGCACCGCCGGGCACAGCCTGCCCAAGGGGCTCGACGCGCAGACCCTTGATCGGGTACGCGCCGCCCTCACCGACGGCACCCGCGCGGCTGCCGGGCTGTCCGCGACCGAGGTGAGCGCGCTGACCGGCATCTCCCGGGTGACCGCCCGCCGCTACCTGGAGTACCTGGTGACCGTCGACCGGGCCGCCCGCACCCCCCGCTACGGCACCCCCGGCCGCCCCGAGGTCGAATACCGACCCCGCTGAACATGACCGCGCATCCGCGGGACCGCAGACCTCGCCAAGATCCGAGCAAGTTCCCCGATATTGCTGCCTCCGGCGGCCGCGAAGCAGCAACATCCCCGATGTTGCGCGGATCTTGGCGAGGCGCGCCGCCACCGGGCTTGGCGGCCCGGGAACCCGGTGGCGCGCGGAAGATCCGTTGTTAGACTGGGCGGGTTGGGTTAGCGGCACGACCAGGGAGACCAGACATGGCGGGTGACGACGACATCTCCGGGTGAGACCGGATGTGTTCGGCCATCGGTTCGGCGCGCGTAAGGCGCAGCCGCGGTGGCCATGACGTCGTTCCACCGGTCCCGTTCGTCGTCGGGCGGTTCACGCACGCCCACCCCACCTTCTGAGGTCACTCGCAATGTCTGATGCTTTCATCGTCTGCTCGAATCTGTCCTTCTCCTGGCCGGACGACACCCCGGTCTTCTCGGACCTGTCCTTCACCGTGCCGGGCGGTCGCACCGGCCTGGTCGCGCCCAACGGCGCCGGCAAGAGCACCCTGCTGCGGCTGATCGCCGGGGAGCTGCGGCCCAGCGGCGGCAGCGTCACCGTCGACGGCCTGCTCGGCTACCTCCCGCAGACGCTGCCCCTGGCCGGTGACCTGAGCGTGGCGCAGGTGCTGGGCGTGGCCGAGCGGGTCGCGGCGTTGCACGCCATCGAGGCCGGCGACGCCAGCGAGGAACACTTCGCCACCATCGGCGACGACTGGGACATCGAGGAGCGCACCCGCTCGGAGTTGGACCGGCTCGGCCTGGGTGAGCTGTCGCTCGACCGGCGGCTGCACACCCTCAGCGGCGGTCAGGTGGTCTCCCTCGGCCTGGCGGCGCAACTGCTGCGCCGCCCGAACGTGCTGCTGCTCGACGAGCCGACGAACAACCTGGACCTGGACGCCCGGCACAAGCTCTACGACGTGCTCACCGGCTGGTCCGGGTGCCTGCTGCTGGTCAGCCACGACCGGGAACTGCTGGACCGGATGGACCGCATCGCCGAGCTGGACCGGGGCGAGATCCGCTGGTACGGGGGCAACTTCACCGCGTACACCGAGGCGGTGCAGGCCGCGCGGGAGGTCGCCGAGAGCAACCTGCGCAACGCCGAGCAGGAGGTCAAGCGGGAGAAGCGGGAGATGCAGCAGGCCCGGGAGCGCGCCGACCGGCGGGCCAGCAACGCCGCCAAGAACCTGAAGAACGCCGGTCTGGCCCGGATCGTGGCCGGCGGCCTCAAGCGCAGCGCCCAGGAGTCGGCGGGCCGGGCGCAGGAGACGCACGCCGGCCGGCTCGGGCAGGCCAAGGCCCGACTCGACGAGGCGGGGCGGGCGGTACGCGACGAGGACCGGATCACCGTCGACCTGCCGGACACCAGCGTCCCGGGCGGGCGCACCGTCTTCTCCGGCCAGGGGATGCGGGCCCGCTTCGACGGCCGGGACCTGTTTGGCGGCGACGGCGCGGACCTGGTGATCCGGGGGCCGGAACGGATCGCGCTGACCGGGGCGAACGGTGTCGGCAAGTCCACCCTGCTGCGCCTGGTCACCGGCGACCTGGAGCCGGACGGCGGCGAGATCCGGCGGGCCGACGGGCGGATCGCGTACCTGTCGCAGCGGCTGGACCTGCTGGACCTCGACCGTACGGTGGCGGAGAACTTCGCCGCGTACGCGCCGAGCCTGCCGGACGCCAAACGGATGAACCTGCTCGCCCGGTTCCTGTTCCGGGGCGCCCGGGTCAACCTGCCCGTCGGGGTGCTCTCCGGTGGCGAACGGCTACGCGCCACCCTCGCCTGTGTGCTCTGCGCCGAACCGGCACCGCAACTGCTGCTGCTCGACGAGCCGACGAACAACCTGGACCTGGTCAGCGTCGGTCAGTTGGAGAGCGCGCTCGCCGCGTACCAGGGGGCGTTCGTGGTGGTCAGCCACGACGAACGGTTCCTCGCGGAGATCGGCGTGCAGCGCTGGTTGCGGCTGGCCGACGGCCAACTGCGGGAGATCAGCGCCCCCGACCGGGGCTGAGCCCGGCGGTGTCCCCGGCCCGGTCAGCTCGCGCCGGCCGGGCCGAGGCCCGGTCAGCTCACGTTGGCCGGGCCGAGGACGCTCTTCAGGTCACCCATCAGGGCGGTCGTCGGCGCCACCCGGAACGGCCCCAGCCGCAGGGTGGTGGTACGCCCGCCGTTCTGCAGCTTGACGTGCACCTCGGTGTCGCCCGGGTGCAGCACCAGGGTCTCCTTGAGCCGCTCGACCAGCGGTGGTGTGCACCGGTGCACCGGGATGGTGAGGGTGACCGGCTTGTTGGTGGCGCTGGTGCTGACGTCCGGCATGGACATGTCCATCGCCATGATCCGTGGGGTGTCGTCGCGGCGGTCCACCCGACCCTTGACCACCACGATGGCGTCCTCGGCGATGTACTGCCCGATCACCTCGTAGGTGTTGGGGAAGAACAGCGTCTCCACCCCGCCGGCCAGGTCCTCCAGGGTGGCCGACGCCCAGGCCCGGCCCTGCTTGGTGACCCGGCGCTGCACCCCGGAGAGAATGCCGGCGAGGGTGACGACCGCCCCGTCGGGCACCGCGCCCTCCTCGGCCAGCGAGGCGATGGTGGTGTCGGCCGCCGCGTTGAGAATGTGTTCCAGGCCGAACAGCGGGTGGTCGGAGACGTACAGGCCGAGCATCTCCCGTTCGAAGGCCAGCTTGTCGCGCTTGTCCCACTCGCTGTCGCCGATGGTCGGCATCACCGTGGTGCTGCCGGTGTCGGCGTCACCGAAGCCGGCGCCGAACAGGTCGTACTGGCCGACGGCCTCCTTGCGCTTGACGTCGGCGTACGCGTCGATCGCGTCGGCGTGCACCGCGAGCAGGCCCTTGCGGGGGTGGTCCATCGAGTCGAACGCGCCTGCCTTGATCAGCGATTCGATGGTCTTCTTGTTGCAGACCACCGCGTCCACCTTGGACAGGAAGTCGTAGAAGTCGGTGTAGTCGCCCTTCTCCTCCCGGCAGCGCATGATCGAGGCGACCACGTTCGCCCCGACGTTGCGCACGGCGGCCAGGCCGAAGCGGATGTCCTTGCCGACCGGGGTGAACGGCCCGGCCGAGGTGTTCACGTCCGGTGGCAGCACCTGGATGCGCATCCGGCGACACTCGGCCAGGTAGAGCGCCATCTTGTCCTTGTCGTCGCCGACGCTGGTCAGCAGCCCGGCCATGTACTCGGCCGGGTAGTGCGCCTTCAGGTACGCGGTCCAGTAGGAGACCAGGCCGTACGCGGCGGAGTGCGCCTTGTTGAACGCGTACCCGGCGAACGGCACCAGGACATCCCAGACGGCCTGGATCGCCTCGTCGGAGTAGCCGCGTTCGCGGCAGCCGTCCCGGAACGGGATGAACTCCTTGTCGAGGATCTCCTTCTTCTTCTTACCCATGGCCCGGCGCAGCAGGTCCGCCTGACCGAGGCTGTAACCGGCGAGGATCTGCGCGGCCCGCTGCACCTGCTCCTGGTAGACGATCAGGCCGTGGGTGGGTGCCAGGATCTCCCGCAGCGGCTCCTCCAGCTCCGGGTGGATCGGGGTGATCTCCTGCAGGCCGTTCTTGCGCAGCGCGTAGTTGGTGTGCGAGTCGACGCCCATCGGGCCGGGCCGGTACAGGGCCAGGACGGCGGAGATGTCCTCGAAGTTGTCCGGCTTCATCAACCGCAGCAGGGACCGCATCGGCCCACCGTCGAGCTGGAACACGCCGAGGGTGTCACCGCGGGCCAGCAGCTCGTACGCGGCCTTGTCGTCCAGCGGCAGGCCGAGCAGGTCGAGTTTCAGGCCGTGGTTCAGCTCGATGTTCTTGACCGCGTCGTCGATGATCGTCAGGTTGCGCAGGCCGAGGAAGTCCATCTTCAGCAGCCCGAGCGACTCGCAGGTCGGGTAGTCGAACTGCGTGATGATCGCCCCGTCGGCGTCGCGGCGCATCAACGGGATGTGCTCGATGATCGGCTCGGCGGACATGATGACGCCGGCGGCGTGCACGCCGGTCTGCCGGATCAGCCCCTCGATGCCCTTGGCGGTGTCGATCACCTTGCGGACGTCCGGGTCGGAGTCGTACAGGCCGCGGATCTCGCCCGCCTCCGCGTAGCGGGGGTGCTTGTTGTCGAAGATGCCGGTGAGCGGGATGTCCTTGCCCATCACCGCCGGCGGCATGGCCTTGGTGATCCGGTCGCCGACCGCGTACGGGAAGCCGAGGACCCGGGCCGAGTCCTTGATCGCGGCCTTCGCCTTGATCGTGCCGAAGGTCGCGATCTGGGCGACCTTGTCCTCACCCCACTTGTCGGTGACGTACTTGATCACCTCACCGCGCCGACGCTCGTCGAAGTCGATGTCGACATCCGGCATCGAGACCCGCTCGGGGTTGAGGAACCGCTCGAAGATCAGGCCGTGCTGGATCGGGTCCAGGTCGGTGATGCCCAGCGCGTACGCCACCAGCGAGCCGGCGGCCGAACCACGGCCCGGACCCACCGCGATGCCCTGGTTCTTCGCCCACTGGATGAAGTCGGCGACCACGAGGAAGTAGGACGGGAAGCCCATCTGGTTGATGACGCCCAGCTCGTACTCCGCCTGGACGACGTGCCCCTCCGGGATGCCGTTCGGGTAGCGACGGCCCAGACCGGCGAAGGTCTCCTTGCGGAACCAGGACTCCTCGGTCTCACCCTCGGGCACCGGGAAGCGCGGCATCAGGTTGTGGAACTCGAACATCCCCTTCGGGTCGACCTTCTCGGCGACCAGCAGGGTGTTGCGGCAGCCCTCCTGCCACAGCTCGGACGAGTCCACCGCGCGCATCTGGTCGGCGCTCTTGATGAAGTAACCGCCGCCCTCGAACCGGAACCGGTTGGGGTCGTCGATGTTGCTGCCGGTCTGCACACAGAGCAGCACGTCGTGGGCGGTGGCCTGAGCCTCGTGGGTGTAGTGCGAGTCGTTGGTGACCACCGGCGGGATGTCCAGCTTGCGGGCGATCTCGGTGAGCCCCTCGCGGACCCGGCTCTCGATGGAGAGGCCGTGATCCATGATCTCCAGGAAGTAGTTCTCCTTGCCGAAGATGTCCTGGTAGCTGGCGGCGACCTTGAGGGCCTCGTCGAACTGACCCAGCCGCAGCCGGGTCTGCACCGCGCCGGACGGGCAGCCGGTGGTGGCCATGATCCCCTCGGCGTGCTCGGCGATCAGCTCCATGTCCATCCGGGGCCACTTGACGTAGTGCCCCTCCATGGAGGCGCGCGAGTTGAGGGTGAAGAGGTTCTTCAGGCCCTGCGCGTTGCGCGCCCACATGGTCTTGTGGGTGATCGCGCCGTTACCGGAGATGTCGTCGCTCTTCTGCTCCGGGCGACCCCACTTGACCCGCGCCTTGTGGTAGCGCGACTCCGGCGCCACGTACGCCTCGACGCCCAGGATCGGGGTGATCCCGGCGGCCATCGCCTGGTTGTAGAAGTCGTTCGCGCCGTGCATGTTGCCGTGGTCGGTGATCGCCACAGCGGGCATGCCCAGCCGCTTGGCCTCGGCGAACAGGTCCTTCAGTCGGGCCGCTCCGTCGAGCATCGAGTACTCGGTGTGCACGTGCAGATGCGCGAACGAATCAGCCATGCGTGGCGCCCCCCGGCGGTGTGGATCTTGTTGGTCGAGCCGACCGGGACCTACCCTACCGAGGTGATCTCGGCGGCTCCACCGTCCGCGCCGAGGGTGGCCCTCGTCTCCTGATCGTCCCCGGATGGGCCTAGGCTCTCCAGGATGGCGAGGTACTACGACGTGCACCCGGAGAACCCGCAGCCCCGGGTCATCGGCCAGGTCGCCGACCTGATCCGCGGCGGTGGGCTGGTGGCCTACCCGACCGACTCCTGCTACGCGCTCGGCATCCAGCTGGGCAACCAGGACGGACTCGACCGCATCCGGCAGATCCGGCACCTCGACGACCGGCACCATTTCACCCTGGTCTGCCACGACTTCGCGCAGCTCGGGCAGTTCGTGCAGATCAGCAACTCGGTCTTCCGGCTGGTGAAGGCGTCCACCCCGGGCAGCTACACGTTCATCCTGCCGGCCACCCGCGAGGTGCCCCGCCGGATGCTGCACCCGAAGAAGCGGACCGTCGGTGTTCGGGTGCCCCGGCACGTCGTCACCCAGGCGCTGCTGGCCGAGCTGGCCGAGCCGCTGGTGTCCAGCACGCTGGTCCTGCCCGGCGACGAGGAGCCGATGACGCAGGGCTGGGAGATCAAGGAGCGGCTCGACCACCAGCTCGACGCGGTGCTCGACGCCGGCGACTGCGGCATGGAGCCGACGACGGTGATCGACCTGTCCGGGCCCGAGCCGGAGATTCTGCGTCGGGGCGCCGGGGACGTGTCCCGCTTCGAGTAACGCGCTCGACGCGGCGCGCGCGTCACCACTTCGATCACCTGGCCCGGCGGCCTCTGAGCGCCGGGCCACTGTGCGTGCGCACCTCCTTTGCTCTGCTGCCGGTTACGCACCACCCCCCTGCGGCACCGCGCTGGCGCATCCGCAGCAGCAGAGCAAAGGGAGCGAAAGATCCTCCCGGCCCCAGCTCCGCGCGGGACTGCGGGTCGCGCCCGACACCCCGGCAGACGCGACGTTATCGTCCTGGACAATAGTGTGTGGCACACAGTATGGTGTGACACATGGTTAGCGAGGATGTTCTACGGACGCACCTGCAGGAGTTGCGTCGAGGCACCGTCGTGGTGGCCAGCCTGGTCGCGCTCCGCCGGCCGGACTACGGCTACGCACTGCTGCAACGGCTCACCGACCACGGCTTCCCGGTCGACGCCAACACGCTCTACCCGCTGCTGCGCCGCCTGGAGGACCAGCGGCTGCTGACCAGCGAGTGGAACACCGCGGAGAGCCGGCCGCGCAAGTTCTACCGGACCAGCGACGAGGGCGAGTCGATGCTGAGCCGACTTCTCGACGACCTCGCCGCCGTGCAGACCTCCATCACCGGGCTGATCCAAGGAGTGGACCGATGAACACCCTGACCGACCGCTACCTCGCCGCCACCCTGCGCTCGGTGCCCGCCCAGCGCCGCGACGAGATCGCCACCGAGCTGCGCGCCTCCATCGAGGACATGATCGAGGGTCGGACCGATGGGGGGCAGGACGCCACCACCGCCGAGCGGGAGGTGCTGACCGAGCTGGGCAACCCGGACGTGCTGGCCGCCCGGTACGCCGACCGTCGACTCCAGCTCATCGGCCCGACCTACTACCTGCTCTGGCTGCGGCTGCTGAAACTGCTGCTCAGCTTCATCCCGGCGCTCGTCGGCACGATCGTCACCATCGTCGAGGCGGCCGAGGGGAAGGGCTTCGGGGCCATCGGGCCGGGCCTCGTCGTCGCCCTGCAGGTGGCGGTGCAGATCGCCTTCTGGCTCACCCTGACCTTCGCCATCATCGAGCGCTCCCAGACGGCGGTGGACCTGCCGGACTGGACTGTCGACCAGCTGCCCGACGCCCCGGTGCACCGGGGCATCCCGCTCGCCGACACCATCGCCTCGGTGGTCATGCTGGTGGCGACCATCGCGTACCTGCCCATCCAGCACTTCCAGTCCTGGGTGCGCGGCACCGACGGCGAGAACATCGCGATCCTCGACCCGGCTCTCTGGTCGTTCTGGCTGCCGGCGCTGATCGTCGTGCTGGTCGCCAGCGTGATCTTCGAGATCGTCAAGTACCGGATCGGACGCTGGACCTGGCGTCTCTTCGGCACCAAGGTGCTGCTCAACCTGGCGTTCTCCGTGCCGCTGGTGTGGTTGGCGCTCTCCGACCGGCTGCTCAACCCGGCCCTGGCCGAGCGGCTGAGCTGGCTGGCGGACGCGGACAACCGAAACGTCCTCGGCGCGGCGATCGCGGTGGGAGCGGCGGTGGTGGTGGTCTGGGACCTGATCGACACCGCGATCAAGACCCGACGCCAGACGGCGTGAGCGACACCCTCAGACGGCGGCCCGGCGCGTACCCCGCGCCGGGCCGCCGCCCGTTGGCCGGCACCGACCCGCCCGCCGGCCCCGCCCGGGCGGGCACGTGGCATCGTTCTCGGATGACCGCCGCACCGCAGGGGGAATGGCAGCGCCCCGGTCCAACGGCCGAGCAGCGCCGCAACGACCTGTGGCTCGGGTTGGGGATGACCGGGCTGGCCCTGGTGAGCCTCACCCTGGCCCGCAGCACCGGGGCGTTCCTGCTGGGCCCGCCGCCGTCCGGGCCGGAGCAACTGTTCTGGACCGTCGCGGTGACCCTGCCGCTGATCTGGCGACGACGATGGCCGGCCGCCACCCTGCTGGTCGTCGCGGTGATGTTCATCGCCGCGCAGGCACGATCGGCGCCCGAGACGCAGTTCTCCCCCTGGGCCCTGTTCTGCGCCATCTACACAGTCGGGGCGTGGGGGCAGGACCGCCAGCTGTCCCGCCGACTGCGGGTCGGGGTGATCGCCACGATGTTCGCCTGGCTCGGGGTCTACTACGCGGTGATGATCGACCACATTCCGGCGGATGCCTTCGCCGGTGCGGTCGGACCGGTGCCGCCGGTGCTCGCCGCGATGGTCACCGGCGTCCTGCTCAACGTCCTGGTGTTCGGTTTCGCGTACTTCTTCGGTGAGACCGCGTGGGTGGCCGCGCGGCGCGAACACGAACTGCGCACCCAGGCCGAGGACCTGCGCCGGTCGCAGGCCGAGGCCCGGGAGCGGGCGGTGCTCGGCGAACGGGTCCGGATCGCGCGGGAGCTGCACGACGTGGTGGCCCACCACGTGTCGGTGATGGGCGTGCAGGCATCCGCCTGCCGCCGGGTCTTCGACCGCGACCCGGGCAAGGCCCGCACGGCACTGACCGCCATCGAGCAGAGCGCCCGCACCGCCGTCGACGAGCTGCGTCGGATGCTGGGCGTGCTGCGGACCTCCGCCGGCACCGACGCCGCGCCGCCGACGGCCGGCGGCCTGGAACGGATCGACGAACTCGTCGAGCGGGCGCGCGCCGCCGGGCTGACGACCACCCTCGGGGTGTACGGCGACGCTGTCACGTTGCCCGCGTCCGTCTCGCAGGCGGCCTACCGGGTGACGCAGGAGGCGGTGACCAACACCCTGAAGCACGCCGGAGCGAACCTGTTGGACGTGCGGGTCCGCTACCTGGCCCGCGAGGTGGAGGTCGACGTGACCGACGACGGACGGGGCGGCGGCCGGGCCGACACCGTCGGGTTGGGACTGATCGGGATGCGCGAGCGGGTGGGCGCCCACGACGGCGACCTGGAGGCCGGGCCGCGGGCCGGCGGCGGTTGGCGGGTACGCGCCCGCTTCCCCCTGGCGGCCCCGGTCACCCCGCAGCCGAAGCCGAGCGACAGGCAGCAGGCGGCAGCAGGCGCGGGGCCGTCGGCATGAGCGCTGCGGCACACCACACACCGGACACCGGCCCGACGGTCCGGGTCCTGCTCGCCGACGACCAGCACCTGGTCCGTACCGGCTTCCGGGTCATCCTGGAGGTGGAGGACGACATCGAGGTCGTCGGTGAGGCCGCCGACGGCGAACGGGCCGTCGCCATGGCCCGGGCCACCCGCCCGGACGTCGTACTCATGGATGTGGAGATGCCCGGGATGGACGGCCTGGAGGCCACCCGGCAGATCACCGCCGACGGGCCCGGTGGGCCGGCCGTGCTGATCCTCACGACCTTCGACCGCGACGACTATCTCTTCGCCGCGCTGCGGGCCGGGGCCAGCGGCTTCCTGCTCAAGAACGGCACGCCGGAGGAGCTGGTCGAGGCGATCCGGGTGCTGGCCAGGGGCGACGGTCTGCTCGCTCCGGAGATCACCCGCCGGGTGATCTCCACCTTCGCCCGACCCGGTGACCCGACCGGCACCGCCCACCGGGGCCCGGACGCGGAGGCCGCGTTGGCCGAGCTGACCCCGCGCGAACGGGAGGTGCTGATGTTGCTCGCCGCCGGGTCGAGCAACGCCGAGATCGCCACGACCATCCACCTGGGCGAGGCGACGGTGAAGACGCACGTGAGTCGGGTGCTGGCCAAACTCGGCCTGCGTGACCGGGTGCAGGCAGTGGTCTTCGCGTACGAGAACGGGGTGGTCCGCCCCGGCGGGTGACCGGCGTCCACCGCCCGGCGGACCCGCCCGCTCCGCCGCCGGGCGGACGGCGCAGGGGCGTACTCGATCTAGCATCAGCGCGTGACCAGAACGCTTCGCCTCGACGGCGTCGACCGCAGCTTCGGCGACCGGCAGGTGCTCAACAACGTGTCCTTCGAGGTGGCCGCCGGGCGGATGACCGGCTTCGTGGGTGCCAACGGCGCCGGCAAGACCACCACCATGCGGATCATCCTGGGGGTGCTCTCCGCCGACGCGGGCGAGGTCAGCTGGGGTGGCACGGCGCTGACCCGGCAGGACCGCCGACGCTTCGGGTACATGCCGGAGGAGCGCGGCCTCTACCCGAAGATGACCACCCGGGAGCAGGTCGCCTACCTGGGCCGGCTGCACGGCCTGGACGCCGCCGCGGCACGGCGTGCCACCGATGCCCTGCTGGAGCGGGTCGGGCTCGGTGAACGCGGAAACGACCTGCTGGAGACGCTGTCGCTGGGCAACCAGCAACGCGCCCAGATCGCCGCCGCGCTGGTGCACGACCCCGAGGTGCTGGTGCTCGACGAGCCGTTCTCCGGCCTCGACCCGCTGGCCGTCGACACCGTCGTCGCCGTGCTGCGGGAACGGGCGTCGGCCGGCGCGCCGGTGCTCTTCTCCAGTCACCAGCTCGACGTCGTGGAGCGCCTCTGCGACGACCTGGTGATCATCGGGGACGGGGTGATCCGGGCCGCCGGCAGCCGGCAGCAGCTGCGCGACTCGTACACGGTGCCGCGCTACGAGCTGGTGGTGGCCGGCGACGCCGGCTGGGTACGCGACCACCCCGGGGTGACAGTGGTCGAGCTGGACGGCCCCCGGGTGGTCTTCGACCTGCCGGCCGGCGCCGACGAACAGCCCGTCCTCCAGGCGGCTCTCGCCCGCGGCCCGGTCCGCGCCTTCCGCCCGGTCAGCCCCTCGCTCACCGAGATCTTCCGAGAGGTCACCCAGTGAACGTCACCCAGGCCACCCGGCTGGTCGCCGAACGCGAGATCCGCGTCAAGCTCCGCGACCGCACCTTCCTGTTCGGCACCCTCTTCTTCCTGCTGATCGCGGCGGCCGGCACCATCCTGCCGCCGTTGCTCGCCGGCGGGCCGTCCACCGTCGCGGCGACCGAGAGCGTGGCCGCGCCGCTGCGCGCCGCCGGGCTGGAGGTCCAGGTCGTCCCCGACGACCGGGCCGCCGAGCGGGCCGTCCGCGACGGCGACGTGGACGCCGCGGTGGTCACCGGACCAGCCGTCGTGGCCATGGACGAGGCCCCCGACGACGTGGTGCGGGCCCTGAGCAGCCAGCCGACCGTACGCCTGCTCGACCCGGACGCGGTCGACCCCGTGGTGGCGTTCCTGGTGCCGTTCGTCTTCGCGTTCGTCTTCTTCATCACCTCGCAGACCTTCGGCCTGCAGATCGCGCAGAGCGTCACCGAGGAGAAGCAGACCCGGATCGTGGAGATCCTGGTGGCCGCCGTGCCGGTCCGGGCCCTGCTGGCCGGCAAGGTGGTGGCCGGCGCGATCCTGGCGTTCGCGCAGATCGCCTTGATCGCGGCGGTGGCGGTGATCGGGCTGCAGATGGGTGACAGCGGGGGCCTGCTCACCCTGCTCGCCCCGGCGATCGGCTGGTTCGTGCCGTTCTTCCTCATCGGTTTCGTGCTGCTCGCCGCGATGTGGGCGGCGGCCGGCGCGCTGGCCAACCGGCAGGAGGACATCGCCGCCGTGTCGACACCGGTGCAGTTCGCCGTGATGCTGCCGTTCTTCGCGGTGATCTTCCTGAACGACAACGACACCGCGATGCGGGTGCTGTCCTATCTGCCGTTCTCGTCGCCCACGGCCATGCCGCTGCGACTGTTCACCGGTGACGCGGCCGGTTGGGAACCGATCGTCTCGCTGGTCATCCTGCTGGCCGCCGCCGGTGCGTTCCTGCTCGCCGGGGCCCGGGTGTACGAGGGTTCGCTGCTGCGCACCAACGGCCGGACCTCGCTGCGTACCGCCTGGCGGGAACGGGAGACCATCGGCTGAGCAGTACGGTTCGCCCCTGCGGGCGTCGGTGTCCTGATCGGATGCCGGCGCCCGCTGCCGTACGGCACCGTTCCGAGCATTGTTCGGAGGCCGTGAACAGCGCGAACGCTCCTATGGTGAGCCGAACCCCACGGCGGCGACCTGGTCGTGGCCGGTTTCCGGACCGGAAAGGCTCTCGATGTCCCCACCGATCAACGCACGGCAACTCCGTGGTCTGCTCAGCATGCTGCTCGCGGTCGCCCTCGCCAGCACCCTCACCGCCCTCGTTCGCCCCGCGCCGGCCGCCGCCGCCGCCGCCAACCTCATCCTCAACGGCACGTTCGACAGCGGCAGCACCCAGCCCTGGTGGACCCGGCTCGCCTCGACCAGCACCACGGTCAGCGCCGGTCAACTGCGCGTCCGCACCAGCTCGACGGTCGGCAAGCCGGCCTGGGAAGACCTGGTCGGTCACTTCGAGTTCGGGGTGACGGCCGCGCAGCCGTACCGGTTGCAGTTCGACGCCTCCGCCGACGTCAACCGTTCCGTGCGCGTCTCGGTCTCCCGGGTGGACACGCCCTTCACCTCGGCCGTCGACCAGAGCGTCGCGCTGACGCCCACGACGCGTCGGTTCACCTTTGACTTCGCGTCCCCGTTCGATGACCCGAAGGCGGTGCTGCTGTTCCACTTCGGGGGTCAGGCCGCCTCGACGGTCCGGTTGGACAACATCTCGCTGACCCCGCTGGCCGTGGACCCGGCCACCGACCCGATCCTGTACTGGAACGGTGTCCTGCTGGCCACCTACCGGGCGCTGGACCTGCCACCCACAACCTCGTCGCGGGAGGCGGCCATCCTGCACGCGGCGATGCACGACGCCGCCGTCTCGGTCACCGGAGTGGGCAACCCCTATCGGGTACGGGTGCCGGTCAGTTACCCGGGCACCATGGACAACGTCGTGGCACCGTCCCTGCACGCGGCCATCGACCGTGCCGCGTACGACGTGCTGACCGCCCTCTACGGCGGGCAGGGCCAGTCCTACTCGCAGGCTCTCGCCGGCGCTGTCGCCCTGCGGCCGTCCGGGGTGAACGCCGCCGAGGTTGCCCGGGTGACACCGTCGGCGCGGCGGCGGCCGCCGCCAACCTTCAGGCCCGTGCCAACGACGGCTTCGACAACGACACGGCGTACCCGGTGCAGGACGTCCGCGACTACGGCGGTCGGACGTCGGCACGACGGACCGCTGACCAGACGCAGATCGCGTTCTTCTGGGCCAACGACCTGGGCGGCACGTACAAGCCGCCGGGCCAACTCTTCGCGCACACCCGGATCGTGGCGGAGCAGCGCAAGCTCGGCATCCTGGCCAACGCCCGGCTCTTCGCGAACCGCCTGCGCCCGTGATTCGTCAGTCGGTGTAGTTCAGTCGGGCTGCTCCCCGTCCGGATCACGGCAACGGGGTGCAGTCCCAGTGCTCGAAGCTGGTGGTACGCGACCACACGTCCCGTGCGGCCCGGACGTTCCACACCGGGTCCAGTGCGGTCCGACGGTCGACGCCGAGGCGGGACAACTCCACGTCGCTGAACTGGAACACCCCCCAGTGCCGTGACCCGTCCGCGGCGATCTCCACCCGGTACGGGTCGAGCCCGGACAGGCACCGCGCCACCTGCACCGCTGCCATCGGATCCTCCGGGAAAGCCTTCCGCACGTACGTTCCGACCCGCTCCTCCGGCCACCTGGCCGCCACCAGATCGCCCGACAGTTCGTCCAGCATCCTGCCGTCCGCGGTGCCGCTGACCGGCAGGCCACCCAGTACCTGGAAGGCGATCAGCCGGCTGGTGGTGTCCGGGCCGAACCAGCCGTCCACCGGCACGAACAGTCCGCCCGCCACCAGCCGTTCCTGAAGGCTCTGCACGCACGGGCCGTACATTCCCTGGCGCAGGACGACCGGGCAGTCGTCGGCCGGCGCGTCGTCCGTCGTGGGGGTGGCGCGCGGCAGCAGCGTCCCGGCCGCGCCGACCGTCAGCACGGCGAGCAGCGCGACCGCCGCCAGCCGGAGGCGTCGGCGCGCCGACCGGGGCACGTCGGGTGACACCAACTCCGGTGGGACCGGTCCGGCAGGCGGGGCCTGGTCCGCCGGCGGGGTCGGGTCTGCCGGCGGGGCCGTGGTGGTCGCCGTCCCCTGAACCGCCACACGGTCCCGCTCGCTGAGGTGGGCCTCGATGTCACGCCGCACCGTCAACCACCGCTCGACCTCGCCGACCGTCGTACCGCAGGCCGCCAGCAACGCCACGACGGTACGTTCCCGGGGCAGGGTGCTCCGCCCCAGCATCGTGGCCAGCGTGCTCGCTGGAAGCCAGTGTCCGCTGGCCGAGGCCCGGCGGGAGATCTCCCGGTAGGTCAGGCCGGAGCGCCGACGGACGTCTCGGAGCAACGCGACGTACTCCCCCGCAGTGGTCGCCTGCGGCGCCAGATCCAGGGCAGCGTCATCCATCGAATCCCCCAGTTCGTTGGTGTCGTCAGGTCCGGACCGGTGCCGGTCCGAACCCGTGGGCCGTACGCCGTCAGCGGCGCGGCCATCGAGGGAGACGCTAGGGAACGCCGTTGGCCGGAACAATGGCCTGACCGCCTCGGCGCGCTGTCCGCGCAGTTCAGGGCCACCTGTCCGGGTTTTGTCCGACCATCTCGGACAGTCGCTGGACCCCGCCTTGCCCCCACGGCTGTACGGTCAGGAGAATCGGGCGATGTCCACGGGGGAACGACGACCGGACGAGGCGGCCGACCCGGCCGAGTTCGTCGACCTGCTACGCCAACTCAAGGACCGGTCCCGGCTCACGTACCGCCAGTTGGAGCAACGCGCGGCGGCGGCCGGTGACGTGCTGGCCCGCAGCACCGCGGCGGACGTCGTCCGTCGGAACACGCTGCCGCGACCCGAGGTGGTGGCCGCCTTCGTCCGGGCCTGCGGTGCCGGCGACGAGGTCGAGGTGTGGCTGCGGGCGCGGCACCGCCTCGCGGTGGGCGCCTACGCACCGGAGTCGCCCACGCCCGACCCACCGTCCACGGACCGCACCGCTCCCGACCACCCGTCGCCCGAGACCACCGTGCCGGGAGTGGTGGACGGGAGCGCGACCCGTTCGCGGTGGCTCACGCAACCCCTGCCGCTGGCGCTGTCTCTCGTCGGCACCCTGCTGGTCGCGCTCGGCATTGGTGTCTGGATCCAGCGGCCCGACGACAAGCAGCGAACGACGCCGCTCGGCGAGTCGACCACTTCGGCGAGCGCCAGCCCGACGTCCACACCGGACGGTAGTGCCGGTCAGCCGGCCACACCGGACGGCAGTGCCGGCGCCACGCTCGCGCCGAGCGCGCGGCTGAGCCAGATCCGGCCCGCCCGAAGTCCGCAGTTCTGTGTCACCGAGGGGCGGGATCGCACCGGCCGGTACCCGCACGAGGTGGCGGTTCAGCGTCCCTGCGCGGAGGCCACCCCACCGGACACCTACCTGGAGCCCGTGTCGGACGGGGTGTACTTCATCAAGTGGAACCACCCGGCGCACGGGGTTGGGTGCCTCAGCGTCCGGGACGAGGATCCCGGGCGGAACATGCTCGAACCCGTGAACGACTGCTCCACCACCTCGTCCCGGCTGTTCCGGTTCGAGTCGACCGGATCGACGCCGACCGCGTACCGGATCCGGCCGGCCGACGTCGACCTGTGCGTCGGCCTGCGCGACGACGACACCGAGGTCTCGGCCGAGGCGCTGGCCGAGCCGTGCACCGACGGCGCGGACCAGGTGTTCCTGGTCGACACACTGCCGGGCCGCTGAGTCGAGGGCCGCTCAGCGGGCCGGGGGTACCCGGTCCCAACCGGCCGGCAGCGGCGGCGCGGACCAGGCCGGGTCGGGCTGCCATGTCGCCCACGCCAGGTCCCACCACCGCTCACCGGCGTCGAGCAGCGCGGCGATCCGATCGCCCTCGGCCTGGATCTCGTCACCCATGCCCGGGTAGCGCCCCTCGACGAGGCGCTGGGCGAACAACTCCACGTCCTTCCAGACGTACCGGTCGGCGTCCGCACCCCACCACAGGTCCAGCTCGTGGTCCAGGGTGTCCACCCCGATCGGGGTACGC
Organism: Micromonospora sp. DH14; assembly: GCF_029809455.1. Taxonomy (NCBI): domain Bacteria; kingdom Bacillati; phylum Actinomycetota; class Actinomycetes; order Micromonosporales; family Micromonosporaceae; genus Micromonospora; species Micromonospora sp. DH14. The sequence continues at coordinate 65,474 of NZ_JARVKT010000010.1, forward strand.
CGCACCGGGTCCTGGAGGTTGAAGTACCAGCCGGCGAAGTCGCGACCCGGCCCCGTCCAGAACACGTCGATCGAGTGCGCCTCACCGGGGCGTTGCAGCATCAACTTTCCGTGCCCCGACCAGGAGCGGTGCCCGGCGGTCTCCCACGGGTGCCTCCCGCACGGGAAGACGCCGGCCGCCGGGAAGCCGAACTCGGCGCCCGGCTGAAGGTAGAGCGCGAGCAGGTCGGGCGAGTCCTCGACACAGATCGTCGGGCAGGCGAACCACACCTCGCCGCGCAGCACCTCACGCCGCACCACTGTGTCGCCGGGCGCGAACCGGTCCGTCACCACTTCCACCTCCGCACTCTTTCCACCGAGGGCTCGGTGACGTCAGGACCGACACGATGTCACGGCGTCCACCCTGCCCTACTTCTCGGTGATCAGCGCGCGGTGCCGATCACCTTCGCCAGGTTGACGAAGCTCTGCCACGATGCCTGCCCGAAGGTCAGCGATCCGCCGTCCGGGTCCTTGCTGTCCCGAACGGCGACTATGCCGGGGAGGTTGTCGGCGACCTCCACACAGTTGCCCTGTGCCCCGCTCCGGGTGCTCTTGCGCCAACGAGCGCTGGTCAGATCAAACATGGTGCCTCTCCTTGATCCCCTGCATCAGCTTCCGGGATTCCTCAACGCTCAACGCTTGGGCGGTGAGGGCGTTCCAAACTTCCGCGTACGCTCTGACCTCTTCGAACCGGTCGAGGTAGAGCGCACCCGAAAGACCTTCGTTGTAGACCGTCGTCGGCTCAGCAGACCTCGCCTCGGTCGTCGGGAAATCAAGGATGACGAACCCGCCAGACACCACTACTTGCGTGATCGCGCCCCTGAGGGGAAGGACCCGCACGCAGACGTTGGACGCGTCACTGGCCCGCACAAGCTTGTCTATCTGCGCCGACATGCCCGGCACGTCCTTGTGCAGTAGAGCTTCCTCGATGATCACGTCCAGCGCGGGAGCGGCAGGTCGCTTTCGGGTTAGCAGCCGCTGACGCTCGATGCGCAGCTCAACTAGCTTTGCCGCTTCGTCGTCGGTGACGGCCGGACGCGTACGAACCACCTGATCGGCATATTCGGGGGTCTGCAACAGCCCTGGCACAACAGCGTGTTCATAGCTACGGATACGGCTGGCCGCCGACTCAAGGCCGACGTACAGCTCGAACCAACGCGGGATCACCTCGCCGTAGGCGTGGTACCAACCCTTGCTCTTTGATTCCTTGGCGAGGCTGACGAGGACTTCCGTCATGCCTGGAGTAGCCCTGTAGAGCCGGCACATCTGATCAACGTCCAGGGCACGGATGGGAGTTTGCCCCGACTCGATGCGGTACATCTTGGCGCGCGACCACTCAAGGTCGGAGGCCGCTGCCTCAAGACCGATGCCGGCTTGCTCCCGGGTCTGCCGCAGCAGCCGGCCAAGCTCCCGCCTCGGCACCGTCGATCCCGCGTCACCCATCGGCACCATCCTCCCTGTCTCATCCTGAGCCGTCATCCGACCTGCTTTGAGACGGCGCATGCATCATGACTCGTAAAGCTTGTCTCTTCGTGAATGTCTCACGCGGAGTGTTGCACACTCCATCGACTTTCCCGGATCGTGGCTGTCAGCGACGGCAGCAACACGGGAGGTATGACATGGGAAGATGGAAGTGGTTCCAACGGCAGAACGACCCCATCGACGTGGTCGAACAACCTGTGTACGGGCACCGGGCTGGCGCATACGGCTACGGTCCGCCCTCACCCTCAGTTGAACCGGCCCATCTGTGGAACGCACCCACGACCGCCCTGTGGGAGCGGCCCTTACTCACCCGGGCCGGGGAACACCGGACGAGGCGGATGCGGCGGAACACGCGGTGAGCGATGGCCTTTCCGCTGCCCTACCCGCACGTTGGCCCCTGGTGGCTGTTGGTGACGTCTTGACCATCAGCCCGGCCGACTACTGCTTTGGAAGTGATCGGCTCCACTTTCGGGTCACTCACGTCCCGAGAAACGCCGACCTGCTGGCCCTTGAGTGGGTGCAACTCCACGGCGTGGAGCTGTGGCCGGACGGCAGGGCGTTCCAAGAACGCGCGGTATTAATCCGGGTGCAGGCTCTCCGGGACAACCCGCCAGCCCGGCTTGAGCCGGATGCCGTGGACCTCGGAACGGTTGCCGGTGCCTGACCTCAAAGCGGGCGAGGTTGTTTACGTCACCCGAGCCGCGTCGATCCAGTTCATGCGGCCCATCACCTTCCGCGTCATCAAAATGCTCGACTGGCCCACCTACGACGGATGGGCCTGGCTGGACGGCTACGAAGTGAACCGCAGGGGCGACGCTGTCGCCCGCCGAACCATCTTCGTGCAGCCGGCCGAGCTACGAAGACTGTCAGCCGGCCTGGCGAGGCGGGCGAGGGCGCCGCCCTCGCCCACACCTAGACTGGGTCGCGCCGGCTGAGCTGCTCTGACGTGCGGGAAATGGAGTCGATACATGCAGGTGACCGAAGCCTTAGACGCGATCGCGGCACTTATCAGTGCCAGCGAGCACCCCGACATCACGGCGGTAACGCGCTACGGCGGGGACATCAGCCCGGGTGGGCAGTCCCCCCCCGGTGTCAAGGTCATGTATCGATCTGGCTCGTCCGCCCTGTTGTGGGCTGCCGAGGAGCCACGCCCCGTTCCGGCTCCGAAGCCGCTCCCGGCGGAGATGCCCCCGCCTACGCAGCGGGCAAGCCGAATGCTCGCGTTCGCCACACAACTGCTCGACTACGCGCGCCTACCCATCTTCACGACGTGGGAGACGTGCGCGTACCCCGGCGTTCACCTGTCGCCGTCCACGCTGCGGATCACCTGCGCAGATGGCACGAAGGTCTACCTCCGTGTGACAGTGGCATCCGGCCCCGGCCGTGAACCGGAGGCGGATCCTCACCCGGATTACCGAATCCCCGAAGGAGTCCGCGAATGGCCCCTCAGAGTCAGTGTTCCGTCTGCGGCGCGCGAGTAGGCGTCGCGCCTGGCAAGAACTGTCCGCCGCACCAGGCGATGGGCAGCAGGGGCACGTGCCCCGGGTCGGGACAGCCGACCTCCTGACTGAACCACAAAACGGAGGGGGCCCGGTGAAGGCCCCCTCCGTTACGGCTTTCTGACCTCGCGTTGAAGGTGTTCAGCGCCCTCAGGCGTCGACGGCCGCCATCACGTCGTCGCTGACGTCGAAGTTCGCGTAGACGTTCTGCACGTCGTCGCAGTCTTCCAGCACGTCGATCAGCTTGAAGACCTTGCGCGCGCCCTCCTCGTCCAGCGGAATGTTCATGCTGGGGATGAGGGAGGACTCGGCCGACTCGTACTCGATGCCGGCGTCCTGCAGGGCGGTGCGGACCGCGATCAGGTCGGTCGGCTCGGAGACCACCTCGTACGCCTCGCCGATGTCGTTGACCTCTTCGGCGCCGGCGTCCAGGACAGCGAGCATCACGTCGTCCTCGGTGGTGCCCTCCTTGGGGACGATCACCACGCCCTTGCGGGAGAACATGTACGACACCGAGCCGGCGTCGGCGAGCGAGCCGCCGTTGCGGGTCAGCGCGGTCCGCACCTCGGTGGCCGCCCGGTTGCGGTTGTCGGTGAGGCACTCGATGAGCATGGCCACGCCGTTCGGGCCGTACCCCTCATACATGATCGTCTGCCAGTCGGCGCCGCCGGCCTCCAGGCCGGAGCCGCGCTTGACGGCGCGATCGATGTTGTCGTTCGGCACCGAACTCTTCTTCGCCTTCTGGATGGCGTCGAAGAGCGTCGGGTTACCCGAGGGGTCACCGCCGCCGGTGCGCGCGGCCACCTCGACGTTCTTGATCAGCTTGGCGAACATCTTGCCGCGCTTGGCGTCGATGACGGCCTTCTTGTGCTTGGTCGTCGCCCACTTTGAGTGGCCGGACATCTTCTACCTCCGTCTGTCATTGCACGCCTGCGTCGACTGCCGCACCGATTCCGCGCCGCATCCGGCGATCCGGCGGCCGATCGGCCCCGCGGGAAGTGCCCGCGCCGGGCGACGGCCCTGCCGAACCGCGGCAATCTTACCGAGGCCACACCCGGGCGTGTCACATCCGGCACCCGCCGGGGTGCCGCCGGTGACCCTCTGGACAACCACCCGGGGCCGGAGAACATGCCCCGCCGGCCTGATGGCGACCCGCCCGACCGCTCACGCGGCCCGCACCAGGTCCACGAAGTACGCGTGCACCCGCGGGTCACCGGTCAACTCCGGGTGGAACGAGGTGGCCAGCAGGTTGCCCTGCCGGACCGCCACGATCCGGTCGGCGGCCGGGCCACCGGTCACCGTGCCGATCACCTCGACACCGGCACCGACCCGTTCGACCCAGGGCGCCCGGATGAAGACCGCGTGGAACGGCTCCCCCGGCACCCCGGTGATCTCCACCGGGGCCTCGAACGAGTCGACCTGCCGACCGAACGCGTTGCGCCGCACGGTCATGTCGATGCCGGCGAAGCCACGCTGGTCGGGTCGGCCGTCCAGCACGGCCGTGGCCAGCATGATCATGCCGGCGCAGGAACCGTAGACCGGCATGCCGTCGGCGATCCGCTTGTCGATCGGCTCGCGCAGCTCGAAGATGTCGACGAGCTTGCTGATGGTCGTGGACTCCCCGCCGGGGATGACCAGGCCGTCGACCGCGTCCAACTCACCCGGACGACGGACCGGGCGGGCGTCCGCGCCTGCCCCGGTCAGCGCCGCCAGGTGCTCCCGGACGTCCCCCTGAAGGGCGAGGACACCGATCACGGGTACGGTCATCCGTCGGTCACCAGCCCCGCTCGGCCAGGCGGTGCGGCTGTGGGATCTCGTCGACGTTGATGCCGACCATGGCCTCGCCGAGCCCGCGGGAGACCTTGGCCAGCACGTCCGGGTCGTCGTGGAAGGTGGTCGCCTTGACGATCGCGGCGGCCCGCTGGGCCGGGTTGCCGGCCTTGAAGATGCCGGAACCGACGAAGACGCCCTCCGCGCCGAGCTGCATCATCATCGCCGCGTCGGCCGGAGTGGCGATCCCGCCCGCGGTGAACAGCACCACCGGCAGCTTGCCGCTCTCGGCGACCTCCTTGACCAGCTCGTACGGGGCCTGCAGCTCCTTGGCCGCGACGTACAGCTCGTCGGCCGGCAGCGAGGAGAGCCGGCGGATCTCCTGGCGGATCTTGCGCATGTGGGTGGTGGCGTTGGAGACGTCACCGGTGCCCGCCTCGCCCTTGGAACGGATCATGGCCGCACCCTCGGTGATCCGGCGCAGCGCCTCGCCCAGGTTCGTCGCGCCACAGACGAAGGGCACCGTGAACGCCCACTTGTCGATGTGGTTCGCGTAGTCGGCCGGGGTCAGCACCTCGGACTCGTCGACGTAGTCCACACCCAGCGACTGGAGGATCTGCGCCTCCACGAAGTGACCGATGCGGGCCTTGGCCATCACCGGGATGGAGACCGCCTCGATGATCCCGTCGATCATGTCGGGGTCGCTCATCCGGGACACCCCGCCCTGCGCGCGGATGTCGGCGGGCACCCGCTCCAGGGCCATCACGGCCACGGCACCGGCGTCCTCAGCGATCTTGGCCTGCTCGGCGTTGACGACGTCCATGATCACGCCGCCCTTGAGCATCTCGGCCATGCCGCGCTTCACGCGGGCGGTGCCGACGACGGGGGCGGTACCGGTGTTCGAGGCGGTGTTTTCGGGCACGGGTCATCGCTCCTTGGACCTGCGGTGGGGTGGCAGCGAAAATGCTACGCGGGGTGCAACGCCGGACCGACAGCCAATCAGACCCCCGGTGGCCTGCACTGTGGCAGTGGTCACCGGGCCGCCCGCGCCCGTCGGGGAGCGGCCGGCGCCCGTCGGGATCAGGCGGCGGGGACGTCCGCCGGGACGACGAGGGTCGGGTCGTCGATGTCGAAGTAGCGCGGCCACTGCCGGCCCCGCCCCATCCGCAACAGGCGCACCAGCGGCCGGCTGCGCGCCGAGCGGGCGTCGCGGACCAGGTCGGTGTGCACCTGCCGGGACAACGCGAGCCGACGACTCGCCGCGATGACGGCCGCGCAGTCCGGATCTCCCGCGTCCAACTGGACGGAGCGCAGCTGCCGGGTGAGGTCGTTCTCCGCCGCCTCCCGCTCGTCCGGGCCGGCGTCCAGGGCGATCCGTGCCGCCGCGTACAGCTCGACGCCGAAACGCCTCTCCGCCAGGACCGCGGCGGCCGCCGCGCGGCGCAGCAGGTGGGCGTCGAGGGCCCGGGCCGCCAGCTCCGCGCGGCCCTGCAGCCGCTCGACCCGGCCGGCGGTCCAGATGAGGTACGCCGCGATCAGCCCCACGACCACGCTCGCGGCCACCACCCACCACATGTGCGGCATCGTAGTGCTGCTCCGTTTCGTCCGATTGGGCGCGGGCGGACCGGTCCCGCCGGTCACCGCCGCACCATCCGTCACACCCGGCTCAGCCCAGCCCCACCCACTCCTGGTCGATGACCCGCCCGTCGGTTGCCTCGATCGCCGCTGCGTATACCTCCAGAACGCGCCGAGCAACCACCGGCCAGTCGAAATTCGCCACCACCTGATCGCCACAGGCACTCAGCGTGGCCCGCGCGTCCGGATCGTCCAGCAGCTCACTGAGCACGTCACGCAACCCCATCGGGTCACCAGTGGGGAAGAGCCGACCGGCCCGCCCACCGTCGAGCACCCGCCGGAACGCGTCGAGGTCACTGGCGACCACGGTCGTGCCCGCGGCGAGGGCCTCGGTGAGGATCATGCCGAACGACTCACCGCCGGTGTTCGGTGCGACGTAGAGGTGCGCACTGCGCAGCATGCGCGCCTTGTCCGCTTCGCTGACCAGACCGAGGAACGTGATCCGCTCGTGCAGGTCGGCGGGGAACTGGTCGTACAGGTCGTCGGGGTCACCGGGACCGGCGACGAGCAACCGCAGACCGGGCCGGGTGGCGGCCAACGCCACGAACGCGTCGCGCAGCACCGGGAAGCCCTTGCGGGCCTCGGTGAACCGGCCCAGGAAGCCGAGCGTGCCCCCGGTGCCGGCCGCGCACTCCCCCGGCCAGCCCGGCAAGGGCTCGGCGTCGGCGAACTTGGCCACCGCCACCCCGTTGGGAATCTCCACCGCGCCGCCGTCCATGTGCTCGACCTGCACCTTGCGGGCCAGCGCGCTCACCGCGATCCGGGCCGTGATCCGCTCCAACACGATCTGGAGCACGCCCTGCGCGGCGGCGAGCACCCGGGAACGGGTCATCGCGGTGTGGAACGTGGCCACCACCGGGCCACGGGCGGAGAGCACGGCCAGCAGCGACAGGCTCAGCGTGAGCGGCTCGTGCACGTGCAGCACGTCGAAGTCACCGTTGGTGATCCACCGCCGCACCCGGGCGGTCGACACCGGGCCGAACGCGATCCGGGCCACCGAACCGTTGTACGGCAGCGGAACGGCACGCCCGGCGGACACCACGTACTCCGGCACCGGCGAATCGTCGTCAGCCGGCGCGAGCACGCTGACCTCGTGGCCCAGCGCGATCAGCGCCTCGGCGAGGTCCATGACGTGGTTCTGCACCCCACCGGGCACGTCGAAGGAGTACGGGCACACGATGCCGATCCGCATGCGTCAGCCCACCTCCTCAGGCCTGGTCGGAGGCCGACGAGGGCAGCGCCGCGCCCTCCCCCGACCTTCCCTGGTCCAGCCACATCCGCTGCAACATGTGCCAGTCTTCCGGATGCCGGGCGATACCCGCCGCCAGACGGTCAGCGATCAACTGGGTCAGCGACCGGACCCGCTGGTCCAGGGGACCCACCTCGGGCCCGGGCACCGGCAGCGGGCCATCCAGCGACGCACACGCGGCGTCCGGTTCGTACCACATCGAGGCCACGTAGAGCGGCGCGCCGGTGTGCAGCGCGAGCAGCGCCGGCCCGGCGGGCATCCGGGTCTTCCCGCCGAAGAAGTCCACCTCCACCCCCCGGGCGGAAAGGTCCCGGTCGGCCAGCAACGGCACCACCGCACCGGCGCGGAGCCGGTCCAGCAGCACGTCGAAGGCCGGGCGCGGCCCGCCGTGGGTCGGCAGGATCTCCATCCCGAGGACCTCTCGGAAGGCCAGGAAACGCTTGTACACGCCCTCCGGCTTGAGCCGCTCCATGACCGTGGTGAGCGGCCAACCGGTGGCCGCCACCCAGGCGCCGGCGGCATCCCAGTTGCCGGCGTGCGGCAGCGCCACCACCGCGCCCCGGCCGGCCGCCACGTCGGCGGCGAGCAGCTCCGCGCCGTCCAGCCGGAAGGTGGACAGGATCTGCGACCGGCTCAGGCTGGGCAGCCGGAACGCCTCCATCCAGTACCTGGCGTACGAGCGCAGCCCGCGCTTGACGAGGTCGTCCAGCTCGGCGTCGGACAGCTCCGGGCCGACCACCCGGCGCAGGTTCGCGCGCAGTCGGGCCGTACCCCCGCCGCCGGCGCGGTGGGCGCGGTCCGCGCCCGCCCGGAACGCCGCCGCCACCAACGGCCGGGGTAGCGCGCGGATCACCCGCCAACCGGCGATGTAGCCCAGCTCGGTGAGGTTCACGCGACTCGGCCGCCGGTCTTTCGACGGCGGGTCACCGGCAGGCCACTCACGCCTGACCATCCGGCTGGAGCTGCTGGGCCTGGCGGTAGACGTGCGTCATCCGCTGACCCACCGTGAAGATCGACACGGCGGCGAGCAGCCAGAGCGCGATCTCCAGCGCCGGCTTCACGTTCAGGCCGGTGAGGATCCCGCCGACGCCGACGATCAGCAGCCGCTCGGTGCGTTCGGCGATGCCCACGTTGCAGGTCATGCCGAGCCCTTCGGCGCGGGCCTTCACGTAGGAGACCAGGCTGCCGGCGGCCAGGCAGACCAACGCGGCGGCCACCCCGGAGTAGTTGCCCTGCGTGGCCAGCCAGTACGCGACAGCGCCGAAGACGGCGCTGTCGGCGACCCGGTCCATGCTTGAGTCGAGGAACGCGCCGAACCGGGTGGAGCCACCGCTCATCCGGGCCATCGTCCCGTCGAGCAGGTCGGTGAGCGCGAACAGGGTGACGATCAACGCGCCCGCGACCAGATGGCCGCGAGCACCGAAGCCGAGCGCGCCGACGAGCACACCAACGGTGCCCGCGACGGTGACGGCATTGGGGGTGACGCCCGCGCGCAGCAGGGCGCGGGCAATCGGCTCGACGACGCGGGTCATCCCCGCGCGGGCCGACACTTGGAAGATCTTCGCCATGGCGGTCCCCACGATAACGGTCCGCCCAGCTCCGCCGATACGGACGGTACCGCCGACGCGCCCGGGGGAGGCTTGTGCCTGTCCGACAACGGGTGTGAGATCGAGCCGGGAGGTGAGCCAGCTCACCCGTCCGCCCGTTGAGTTCCCGCTGTGCAGCAGACCACCGGAGGATATCGCCGCGCACTCGCCCCGGGCCGCTTCCCGTCGCGCGGCGGTCGCCACCACCACCGGCTGAGGGAGGTGCGCCCCATGGCGCAGAAGAGTCACGACAAGGGTTCCACCGGCGGCACGCCGGTGGTGACCGAGCCCGAGCGGATTCGCAACGTGGTGCTCGTCGGCCACTCCGGGGCGGGCAAGACCACCCTGGTCGAGGCGCTGCTCGCGGCGACCGGCACGATCGGTCGCGCCGGCACCGTGGTCGACGGCACCACTGTCGGCGACCACGACCCCGCGGCCGTACGCCAGCAACGCTCGGTCAGCCTGTCCTGCGCGCCGCTGCTGCACAACGGCATCAAGGTCAACCTGCTGGACACCCCCGGGTACGCCGACTTCGTCGGTGAGCTGCGCGCCGGGCTGCGGGCCGCCGACGCCGCGCTGTTCGTGGTCTCCGCCGCGGGCGGCATGGACGCGGCCACCGTCGCGCTGTGGGAGGAGTGCGCCGCCGTCGACATGCCCCGGGCTGTCGCGGTGGCCCGACTGGACCAGCCCCGCGCCGACGTCGACGAGACGGTGGCGCTCTGCCAGCGCCTCTTCGGCGACAACGTGATGCCGCTCTACCTGCCGATGCTCGGCGACGACGGGGTGTCCACCGAAGGTCTGCTCGGCCTGATCACCCGCCGGGTCTTCGACTACAGCGCCGGGCTGCCCGCCGACGTCCGCGACCCGGACCCGGAGCACCAGCGGGCCATCGACGAGTCCCGCGACGAGCTGATCGAGGGGATCATCGCCGAGAGCGAGGACGAGACCCTGATGGACCGCTACCTCGACGGCGAGGAGATCAGCGACGAGGTGCTCATCGACGACCTGGAGAAGGCCGTCGCCCGGGGCCACTTCTACCCGGTGGTGCCGGTCTGCGCCCAGACCGGTGTCGGGCTGGACGTGCTGCTGGAGGTGCTGACCGCCGCGTTCCCCTCCCCGCTGGAGCACGAGCTGCCGGCGGTGACCGGCGTGGACGGCTCACCGCGTCCGCCGCTGAGCTGCGATCCGGCCGGGCCACTCGTCGCCGAGGTCGTCAAGACCACCGTCGACCGCCACGTCGGTCGGGTCTCGCTGGTCCGGGTCTTCTCCGGCACGCTGCGCCCCGACCAGACGGTGCACGTCTCCGGGCACGGCCTGGCCGAACGCGGGCACCCCGACCACGACGCCGACGAGCGGGTCGGGCACATCTACACCCCGCTGGGCGCCACCCTGCGGGAGGTGTCGCTCTGCGTGGCCGGTGACATCTGCGCGATCACCAAGTCGGGCAGCGCCGAGACCGGCGACACCATCTCGACCAGGGACGAGCCGCTGCTGATCGCCCCCTGGGAGATGCCGGAGCCGCTGCTGCCGGTGGCGATCGTCGCCCGCAGCCGCGCCGACGAGGACGCCCTGGCCCGCAACCTCGCCCGCCTGGTCGCCGGTGACCCCACCCTGCGGCTGGAGCGCAACCCGGAGACCCACCAGCTGGTGCTCTGGTGCATGGGCGAGGCGCACGCGGACGTGGTGCTCGACCGGCTGCGTGCCGGCGGCGTCGAGCTGGACACCGAGCCGGTCAAGGTGTCGCTGCGCGAGACGCTGACAGTGCCCGCGAAGGGGCACGGCCGCCACGTCAAGCAGTCCGGCGGCCACGGCCAGTACGCGGTCTGCGACATCGAGGTCGAGCCGCTGCCCCGCGGCAGTGGCTTCGAGTTCGTCGACCGGGTCGTCGGCGGCGCGGTGCCGCACAACTACATCCCGTCGGTGGAGAAGGGCGTCCGGGCCCAACTGGAGCGCGGGCTGGTCGCCGGCCACCCGGTGGTGGACCTGCGGGTGACACTGGTCGACGGCAAGGCCCACAGCGTCGACTCCTCCGACGCGGCCTTCCAGACCGCCGGCGCGCTGGCGCTGCGCGACGCCGCCGAGCGTGGTCAGCCGGCCCTGCTGGAGCCGATCGACGAGGTCAGCATCCGGGTTCCGGACGGCTCGGTGGGCACGGTGCTGGGCGACCTGTCCGGCCGGCGCGGCCGGGTGCTCGGCACCGAACCGGACCCGGACGCCGAGGGCCGCACCCTCGTCCGCGCCGAGGTGCCGGCCACCGAACTGCTCCGCTACGCCGTCGAACTGCGCTCCATGACGGCCGGCACCGGCACCTTCCGCCGGCACTTCGTCCGCCACGACCCCATGCCCACCCACCTGGCCGACCAGGCCCGCAAGGAACAACCCGCGTAACCCACCCTGTCCTGCCCCGCCCCGCCCCGCCCCGCCGATCTTGCGCTTTCGTCGAGGGCTGGGGTGACTCACGGGTCGATCATGGAGTTGTGGTGGGCGGAAGGCCGATCTATGCCCGATTTGCGGGGCACCACAACTCCATGATCGACGCGGACGGGCATGGCGCGCAGGCACGGCCGACGGGACGGGGGTGGGGGGTGGGGGCAGGTCGGTTTACGGGTGGACTGTGGGGTAGGCCGGGCGGGGCCAGTGGGGGCGGTCGGCGTCGCGTAGGGCGGCGGTGCGCAGGGCTGCCAACTGGCGCTCCACCTCGGCGAACTGGTCGCCCGGCAGCGGGCCCCGGTGCAGGGCGGCGGCGTTCTCCTCGACCTGGGCGACAGTGCGGCAGCCCGGGATGGGGATGGTGCGACCGCTGCGCGCCCAGATCCACCCCAGCGCACCCTGGGCGAGGGTGCGCCCGTCGGCGGTGAGCGCGGCGCGGACCGCGCCGACCCGGCGCAGCCACTCGGGCGCCGGCCGGCCACCCCGGAACCACCCCAACCAGCCCGGCGCCAACCCTCGCACGTCGTCGCGGGGCAACGTCGACGAAGCCGTGTACTTGCCGGTGAGCAGCCCCATCCCGAGCGGCCCCTGGTTGATGCTGGCCAGGTCGTACTTGTCGCACACGGCCAGCAACTCGGGGGCGTCGCGCAGCACCGACAGGGCGTGCTGCACAGCGGTGGCACCGGCGGCGGCCTGCCCGAACGCGGCGGCCCGGTCGGGGCGGTCGGTGCTCCACCCGTACGCCCGGATCAGGCCCTCGGCCACCAGGTCCTCGCAGGTCCCGATCAGCGCCTGCGCCCTCGGCACCGACAGGTCGGCCAGGTGCAGCTGATACAGGTCGATCCGGTCGGTGCCCAACCGGCGCAGCGAGGCGGTCACCGCGCCGCGCAGGTACGTGGGCGACGCGTCCTCCCCGGTGGCCTGCCGGCTCGCCTCGTCGAACGTGTAACCCCACTTGGTGGCGATCACGGCCTCGTCGCGGCGGCCGGCGAGTGCCCGGCCGAGCACCCGTTCGCCGTGCCCGGCCCCGTACGCGTCGGCGGTGTCGAACAGGGTGACGCCGAGGTCGAGTGCCCGACGGACGGCCCGCACCGACTCGTCGTCGTCGACCGCGCCCCAGCCCAGCGGCTGACTGCCCTCCGCCCAGGGCCCGCCGATCGCCCAGCACCCCATGCCGAGGGCGCTGACCTCGATGCCGCTGCGCCCCAACATCCGTGTCGTGACTGCCATCGGCCGATCGTGCCACCTTCATCGGGTCGGGGCGTAGCAGATCCGGCGGGCGGACACGCGGGCGCAGGGAGACGGTCACCGTGCGGCGTGATCGCCCGCATGCGACGGCTGGTCGGAGCTGGCCTCGCTGCTGCGCGCCGACCAGCCGGGCCGGAGCGGACGCCACCGAGCCAACCCGGCACGGACGTCGCCGAGCCAACCCGCCACGGACGCCGCCGAGCCGGCCCGGCGCGGCCGGCGACGGTCAGGACGGCCAGGCGCGGGCGAGCAGGTCGCGGGTGTCGCCGAGCAGCTGAGGCAGCACCTTGGTGCGGCCGATCACCGGCATGAAGTTCGCGTCGCCACCCCAGCGCGGCACCACGTGCTGGTGCAGATGCGCGGCGATGCCGGCGCCGGCCACCCCGCCCTGGTTCATGCCCAGGTTGAAGCCGTGGGCGTTGCTGACCTTGCGGATCACCCGCATGGCGGTCTGGGTGTACGAGGCCAACTCAGCGGTCTCCGGCACGTCCAGGTCGGTGTAGTCGGCGACGTGCCGGTAGGGGCAGACCAGCAGGTGGCCCGGGTTGTACGGGTAGAGGTTGAGCACCACGAACACGTGCTCGCCACGGGCGACCACCAGGCTCTGCTCCGGGGGGAGTTGGGGCCCTCGGCAGAACGGACAGCCGGTGGGCTTCTCGTAGCCCTCGGCCGGGCGGTCCTCGCCGGAGATGTAGGTCATCCGGTGCGGCGTCCAGAGCCGCTCCAGGCCGTCCGCCATGCCGTCGGTGTCCGTGTGCCGTTCCGCCCCTGTCACGAGCCGATCCTACGGAGCCCGGTGGACACGCCGCGACACCGCCGTCAGGAAACCGGGCATTGCAAGTTCTTGACGGATCAACGGCAAGGCATGAAACTTCCATGCATTCAGGTACTTCCATACATTGATGGAGGGCTTCATGTTCCGACGGCTCGGCAGGTTCCTCGCGGCACTTGCGCTGACCGCCACCACCACAGTGGTCGGCGTCACCCTCACCGCCGGCGCGGCCCAGGCGGACGGCTGCTACACCTGGGGTCGCACCCTGGCCCAGGGGGCGTCCGGCGAGGACGTCCGGCAGCTCCAGATCCGGGTCGCCGGCTACCCCGGCTACGGCGCGGTGCTCACCCTGGACGGCGCGTACGGCCCAGCCACCCGATCGGCGGTGATCCGCTTCCAGCAGGCGTACGGGCTGCCCGCGGACGGGATCGCCGGCCCACAGACCTTCAACCGGCTCTACGCCCTCCAGGACGACGACTGCACCCCGGCCAACTTCAGCTACCCCGAGCTGAACAAGTGCAACAGCGACTGGTCCGGCGGCGCGGTCTCGGCGAGCACCGCCCGGTTCAACGCGCTCGTGTCGATGTGGAAACTCCAGGCCATGCGGCACGCCCTCGGCGACGTGTCCATCGCGATCAGCAGCAGCTTCCGCAGCTACGCCTGCAACAGCGCGGTCGGTGGGGCGTCGAACAGCCGACACCTGTACGGCGACGGGGTGGACCTGGTCGGGTCCCCGTCGTTCTGCCGACTGGCCCAGCAGGCCCGCTACCACGGCTTCGGGCAGATCCTCGGCCCCGGCTACCCGGACCACAACGACCACACCCACGTGGCGGCGGTCGGCGGCTGGTCAGCGCCGAACTGCGGCATCTGACACCCGAAACCGCCTCCGGCCCCGCACGGCGGCCCCCGCCTCCGGCCGATGATCGCCGGCCGCCGACCCCCGGGCCCATGATCGCCGACCCCCGGCCGCCATCCCATGATCACGCTCGAACAGTGATGTAGTGGCCTCCCGCACCGGGGAGGCCACTACATCCTGGATCGAGCACGATCATGCCGGCGAGCCAGTACCACGAGCGCGGCGAGCCAGCACCACGAGCGCGGCGAGCGGGCAGGCGAGGCGCACACCCGCCGCGCGGCGGTTGCGCTACTCCGCGGCGGCGGAGGGACCGACGTTGGTGCGGGAGGTGACCACGTCCAGGACGTGGGTCACCGCCTCGGCGATCGGCACCCCGTTGCGTTGCGAGCCGTCGCGGTAGCGGAAGGAGACCGTGCCGGCGGCCACGTCGTCGTCTCCGGCGATCACCATGAACGGGACCTTCTGCTGCTGGGCGGTACGGATCTTCTTCTGCATCCGGTCGTCACCCGCGTCCACCTGGGCCCGGATGCCCTCCGCGCGCAGCGCGGCGACGAAGCCGTGCAGGTAGTCGGTGTGGTCCTCGCGGATCGGGATGCCCACCACCTGCACCGGCGCCAGCCAGGCCGGGAAGGCACCCGCGTAGTGCTCGGTGAGCACCCCGAAGAACCGCTCGATCGACCCGAACAGCGCCCGGTGGATCATCACGGGCCGCTGCCGGCTGCCGTCGGCGGCCTGGTACTCCAGCCCGAACCGCTCGGGCTGGTTGAAGTCGACCTGGATGGTGGACATCTGCCAGGTACGGCCGATCGCGTCGCGGGCCTGCACGGAGATCTTCGGCCCGTAGAACGCCGCCCCACCCGGGTCGGGCACCAGCTCCAGGCCGGAGGTCGCGGCGGCGGTGCGCAGCGCCTCGGTGGCCTCCGCCCAGTCCTCGTCGGCGCCGATGAACTTCGGCGAGTCGTCGCGGGTCGACAACTCCAGGTAGAAGTCGTCGAGGCCGTAGTCGCGCAGCAGGTCGAGCACGAAGCTGAGCAGCGTGGACAGCTCGCCGGCCATCTGCTCACGGGTGCAGTAGATGTGCGAGTCGTCCTGGGTCAGGCCCCGGACCCGGGTCAGGCCGTGCACCACGCCGGACTTCTCGTACCGGTAGACGGTGCCGAACTCGAACATCCGCAGCGGCAGCTCCCGGTACGACCGCCCGCGCGACCTGAAGATCAGGTTGTGCATCGGGCAGTTCATCGCCTTGAGGTAGTAGTCCGCGCCTTCGAGCTGCATGGGCGGGAACATGGTGTCCGCGTAGTACGGCAGGTGACCGGAGGTCTGGAACAGCTGCGCCTTGGTGATGTGCGGCGTGTTGACGAACTCGTACCCGGCGGCCTCGTGCCGCTGCCGGGAGTAGTTCTCCATCTCCCGGCGGATGATGCCGCCCTTGGGGTGGAAGACCGCCAGGCCGGAGCCGATCTCGTCGGGGAAGCTGAACAGGTCGAGGTCCGCACCGAGCTTGCGGTGGTCGCGCCGGGCGGCCTCCTCCAACAGCTTCAGGTACGCCTTGAGCTCGTCGCGGGTCGGCCACGCGGTGCCGTACACCCGCTGCAGTTGGGGGTTCTTCTCCGACCCCCGCCAGTACGCGGCGGCCGAGCGCATCAGCTTGAACGCGCCGATCAGCCGGGTGGTCGGCAGGTGCGGGCCACGACACAGGTCCGACCAGCAGACCTTGTCCTCCTTGGCGTCGAGGTTGTCGTAGATGGTCAGCTCGCCGCCGCCGACCTCCATCACCTCGTCGGTGTCCAGGCCCTCGCCCTTGACATCGATCAACTCCAGCTTGAACGGCTCGTCGGCCAACTCGGAGCGGGCCTCGTCCAGGCTGCCGAAGCGGCGGCGACGGAACCGCTGCCCGGACTTGATGATCTCCTGCATGCGCTTCTCGAGCTTGCTGAGGTCATCGGGCTGGAACGGCTTGTCGACGTCGAAGTCGTAGTAGAAGCCGTTCTCGATGGGCGGGCCGATGCCCAGCTTCGCCTCGGGGAAGATGTCCTGCACGGCCTGGGCGAGCACGTGCGCGGTGGAGTGACGCAGCACGTTGAGCCCGTCGGGCGAGTCCAGGCTGACCGGCTCGACGACGGTCTCCTCGGCCGGCGACCAGTCCAGGTCGCGCAACTGGCCCTGCGGGTCGCGGACCACGACGATCGCCTTGGGGCCGTTCGCGGGCAGTCCGGCCGCGGCCACCGCGTCGGCCGCCGTGGTCCCGGCGGCGACGACGACGGGGTCGGCCACGGCGGGGGTACGGGGTGCGGACACGGTGACTCCTCCAAGCGGTACGAAACGGTGCCGATCCTCGGCTCCTGCCGATGCTATCGGTCGCCGTGTCCCGGACCGGGAAGGGCACCTTCCTTACCGCCGCCGTTGAACCTTTCGCGCCCCGCAGCCGAACTAGAAGGTGTGGCCGGAACCGGTGCCGGCCGCGTCGACACGGATGGGGGCACGAGATGGGGAGCACGCACGGCGACGGCCGTCGGCGGCGGATCGTGGCGGCGACCGCGGTGACCGCCGCCGGGCTGCTGCTCTGGCCGGGCACGGCGTACGCGGCGGACGTGACGATCACCCCGACCGAGGCCCGGCAGGGCGACGCGGTACGGCTGGAGTTCACCGTCCCGGCGGAGCGGGCCGGCACCACCACCAAGCAGATCGAGGTGCGACTGCCGGCCGACGCGCCGGTCGCCGAGGTCTACCCCATGTCGGTGGACGGCTGGGCGCCCCGGATCAGCTCCCGCACCCTGGACAAGCCGCTGGCCGGTATCCACTCCTCCGGGGTGAGCACTGTGACGACGGCGGTGACCTGGGTCCGGGTCGGTGCGGGCAACAGCGGCCCGGCCCGGTTGGCGCTCTCCATGGGGCCGATGCCGCAGGCCGAGCGGCTCACCTTCGAGGTCGTCCAGACGTACGCCGACGGGACCGTGGTCCGGTGGGCGGACGCCGCCGGCGCGCAGCGGGCCCCGGCGCTCACCCTGCTCCCGGCGACCCCGGGCGCCGCCGGACCGGCCGCACACGGTGGCGGTCACGGCGCGCCGGCGGCCGGCGCGCCAGCCGCTGGGGGCAACGGTGCCGACGGCAACACGGGCGGTGGGGTGGACGGCGACCCGGCCGCCCGCGCGGGTGGCGCCGGCGACGAGTCCGGCAACGCCGACGGGATGCTGGCCGCCGGCCTGCTGGCCGGGTTGGGCGGCGGCGCGGCGATCGGTTGGCTGGTCAGCCGGTGGCGCCGACGCGGCCCGGACGAGGCCATCGCGCTCGCCGAGATCACCGGCGACCCGGACCAGGGCACGAAGCGCGACGAGGCCGCGACCCTGGCCGAAATAACCGGCCGCGCCGACCCCCAGCCCGCCGACCCCCAGCCCGCCGACCCGCAGCCCGCCGTTTCCGCGGCATCGCGGTGATCCACTCGGGTTCCCGGAAACCGCGGCATCCCGACCGACCGGACACCCCGATTTGGCGGTGATCCACTCGGCTTTCCGAAAACCGCGGCAACCGGGCCGCGCGGACACCCCGATATACAGAAAACCGAGTCGATCTTGCGGAGGGCAGCCCGCGCGGGCACGGCAGCCCCGGTGCGCAGGGCAGCCCGCGTCGTCAGAGGGCCCGCGCGGGCTGGGCGGCCTCGGGTCAGGGGAGCCAGGTGGGTAGTGGCTCGCGGGCGGCCAGCCACGACTCTGGTACCCCGCCCGGAGTGCCGACGCCGGTGTACGCCGCCACCACCGATCCCGCGATGGCGGCCGTGGTGTCCATGTCCCCACCGGCCCGGATGCACGTCTCGATGGCCGCCGGATAGTCGTCGAGGTGGGTGGCGGCCACCCAGAGGGTGAACCCGACGGTGTCCTGGGCGGTCACCCGGGAGCCGTTGCCGAGCGCCGCCACCACCCGGGGCAGCGGCCGGCCGAGCAGCTCGGCCGCCCGGTGTACGCCCCGGTGCACAGCGGTGCCCGGGTCGAGCGCGGCACCGATCCCGGCGAGCAGCCGCTCCGGGGCCGGCCGGTGACCGTCGAGGCGGGCCCGGGCGGCCAGCGCGGCGGCGACGGCGACGGCGACCGCGCCGGCGATCCCCTCCGGGTGCGCGTGCGTCACCTCCGCACCGGCGCGGGCCTGCGCCGCGGCGCGCGCGGTCGAGTCGGCGAAGTACGCGCCGAGCGGGCCGATCCGCATCGCCGCACCGTTGCCGCAGGAGCCCTGCCCGTCGAAGGCCGAGGCGGCGGCGAGCGGCCACGGGGTGCCGGTGCGGATCAGTTCCAGGATCAGCATCGCGCCCTGGCCGTAGCCTCGGCCCGGGGTGCACCGCTCGGCAAAGGAGAGTGCCAGCCGGTCCCGGTCGATGCCGCCGGAGTCGGCCAACTGGGCGAGGACCGAGCAGGCCATCTCGGTGTCGTCGGTCCATTCCCAGGGTGCCGGCGGCAGGGCGTCGGCGGCGACGTCCGCCGGCGCCGACCCCGGCAGGAAGTACTGCGCGCCGAGGGCGTCGCCGGTGGAGAGACCGGCGAGGCTGTCCCGGGCGAGGGCCAGGCGGGCATCGGCGAACAGGGTGAACGACATCGTCGTACCAGCTTGCCCGGTCGCCAGGCACGTCGCAACGCGATCAACTTGCCAGGCCAAGTACGGTCTTGTCGTGGCCTCCGTGCTCCTGGTCGAAGACGATCACGTCGTACGCGGCGCGATGCTGCGGTCCCTCACCGACCGGGGGCATGCCGTGCACGCCGTGGGTACGGCGTTGGACGCGCTGCGTCGGGTTGCCGCGGAGACACCCGACCTGGTGGTGCTCGACCTCGGCCTGCCCGACCTGGACGGCTCGGACGCGCTGCGGATGCTGCGCGGCATCACCGACATTCCGATCATCATCGCCACCGCCCGCGACGACGAGCAGTCGGTGGTGAAGCTGCTGCGCGCCGGTGCCGACGACTACATGGTCAAGCCGTTCACCGGGGCGCACCTGGACGCGCGGATCACCACGGTGCTGCGCCGGGCCGGCCGGGCCAGTCGGTCCGTGCAGCCGGCGGTGCACAGCGTCGGCGGGCTGCGGGTGGACGTGGGCGAGCGCAGCGCCCAGCTCGACGGGGAGTCGCTGGCGCTGACCCGTAAGGAATTCGACCTGTTGGCGTATCTCGCCGCGCGACCTGGGCGGGTAGTGTCCCGCCGGGAACTCTTGGAGGAGGTATGGCGGCAGCCATCGGTCGGCGAGGATCAGACCATCGACGTTCACCTGTACTGGCTCCGCAGAAAGATGGGCGAGTCCGCGGCGAAGCCGCGCTACCTGCGCACCGTGCGGGGGGTCGGATTCCGGCTGGTGGCACCGGACTGAGGACGGCGCTGGCGGTGCTCACCGCCGGCATGTGCAGCCTGGTGGCGCTCGCGTTCCTGATCCCGCTCGGCCTCAGTCTGCGGGAGCAGAGTCGGGACGAGGCGATCGCCGACGCGGCCCGGCGCAGCGCGCTGGTGACCGGTGCGCTGGCGGTGAGCACCGACCCGGTGGTCGTCGAGCGTGCCGTCGTGGCCAGCGCCGACGGCGCACCCACCCGACCCGTGGTGCACGGGTTGGGGCTGGACGAGTCCGCTGGCCGGGCCGGCGGCGGGGACCTGGAGCGGGCCCGCTCCGAGCGCCAGTCGGTGGTCGTCGACGTCGACGGCGGGGTGGCCCGGCTCGACCCGGTGGTCCTCGGTGACCGGACGGCAGTGGTCGAGGTGTTCCTTCCGGAGTCCGCGCTGGGCGAGGGCGCCGGTGGCACCTGGCTGCTGCTGTTCGCCGTCGGTGCGGCGATGGTCGGCGCGGCGGTGCTGGTGGTCGACCGGGTCGCCGCCCGCGCGGTGGACTCGACCCGCGGCCTGGTCAAGGCGGCGCTCTCCATCGGCGACGGCGACCTCGGCGTCCGCGTCGAGCCGACCGGTCCGCGCGAGCTGGCCGAGGCCGGGTACGCCTTCAACCGGATGGCCGACCGGCTGGACGCCGCCCGCACCGACGAGCGGGAGCTGGTGGCCGACCTGTCGCACCGGCTGCGTACCCCGTTGACGGTGTTGCGGTTGGACGCGGAGGCGTTGGAGTCCGACGACACCAGCGTGGGTTCGTTCAGCCAGGCCGAGCTGGACCGGCTGCGTGGGATCCGGCGGATCCGGCAGGCGATCGTCACCCTGGAGGGTGAGATCGACGTATTGATCAAGACCACCCGCAAGGCGGTGGCGCACGAGGCCGGGCCGGCGATGTGCGACGTCAGCGAGGTGGTCCGGGACCGGATGGTGTTCTGGGCGGCGTTGGCCGGTGACCAGAACCGGCCGCACCGGGTCACCGGCGCGCAGCTGCGCATCCCGGCGCCGGTGCCGCGCGCCGAGCTGGCCGCGGCGCTGGACGCGGTGATCGGCAACGTCTTCCGTTACACGCCGCAGGGCACCGCGTTCGAGGTGGCGGTGTCCCGGCGCGACGGTTACGTGGCGATCCGGATCGACGACGCCGGCCCCGGCATCGCCAACCCGGACCGGGCACTGCGCCGGGGCGCCAGTGACCAGGGCTCGACCGGGCTCGGCCTGGACATCGCCAAGCGGGTGGCGTTGCAGGCCAACGGCTCGGTGAGCATCGACCGCGCCCGGCTGGGCGGGGCCAGCGTGGTGATGCTGCTGGCCGACCCGGAGGCGACGCCCCGGCAGGTCAGCCGCTTCGGTCTGGTCGGCCGGATGGCCCGCGACGCCCGGGACACGAAGGCCAGCGGACGCCGGTGGCCCCGCCAGCGCCCCACCGACGACTGACCCGGCCGGCACCCGGACTGTGCGCCGGCGCAAGTCTTCCTTAGATCGCGGTTAACGACGGCCTCGCGTCGGTCGCGGGCTGACAGGATCACAGCACGAACCCACCAGTTCCACCGGCCGAGCGCAGCACGCACCCACTGCCGGTGGAGCCGCGCGCGCGGCGGGAGCCACAGGTCCCCCCACACCCCACGCTCCCGCCGCGCGCCCTGCTCGCCGGCCCGGCCGGCGACCGGCTCAGCCGGCGGTGGCGAGGTACGCGTCGAGCTCCGCGAGGATCCGCTGCTTCCCGGCGGGGTCGAGGAAGGACGCGGTGACCGCGTTGCGGGCCAGCCCGGCCAGGCCCTCGGCGCCGATCCCCAGCAGGCGGGCCGCCACCGCGTACTCGTCGTTGAGGGTGGTGCCGAACATCGGCGGGTCGTCGGAGTTGATGGTGACCAGCAGCCCGGCCTCGACCAGTCGGGGCAGCGGGTGCTCGTCGATGGTGGCCACCGCCCGGGTGCGGACGTTGGACGTCGGGCAGACCTCCATGCCGATCTGCCGTTCGGCCAGGTACGTCAGCAGCTGCGGGTCCTGGGCGGCGGAGATGCCGTGCCCGATGCGCTCGGCGCCCAGCTCGTTCAGCGCGTCCCAGACGGTCTGCGGCCCGGTGGTCTCCCCGGCGTGCGGCACCGAGCGCAGCCCGGCGGCGCGGGCCTGGTCGAAGTACGGCCGGAACTGCGGTCGGGGCACGCCGATCTCCGGGCCGCCCAGGCCGAAACTGACCAGCCCGTCCGGGCGCTCGTCCAGCGCGATGCGCAGCGTCTCCTCGGCTGCCGGCAGGCCGGCCTCGCCGGGGATGTCGAAGCACCACTGCATCTCGATGCCGAAGTCGGCCTGGGCGCGCTTGCGGGCGTCCTCGATGGCCTCGCAGAACGCCGGTGCGGGGATGCCCCGCCGGACGTGCGAGTACGGGGTGATGGTCAGCTCCGCGTACCGGACCTGTTGGCGGGCCAGTTCCCGGGCCACCTCGTGGGTGAGGATCCAGACGTCCTCCGGGTCCCGGATGAGGTCCACGACGCTCAGGTACACCTCGATGAAGTGCGCGAAGTCGCGGAACTCGAAGTAGGCGGCCAGCGCGTCCGGGTCGGTCGGCACGGGGGTGCGCCCCTCGTGGCGGGCGGCCAGCTCGGCGACGATGCGGGGCGAGGCGGAGCCGACGTGGTGCACGTGCAGCTCCGCCTTGGGCAGGCCGGCGATGAAGGTGGGCAGGTCGGTCACGGGTTCTCCTGAACATGGTCGCCGGTGCGGGCGACGACGAAGACGCGGCGGAACGGGAAGTACACCTGACCCTGCCGCACCGGGTACGCCGCGGCGAGCCGTACCCCCAGCTCGGCCCGGAAGGCGGACCAGCCGGCGGCGTCCAGCGCGGCCCGGACCGGGCGCAGCGCGGTGCCCTCCATCCAGACCAGCACCGGGTGCTCGGCCGCGGGTCGGGCCGGTAGCAGGTGCACGTAGGTAGTCTCCCAGGCGTCCACGGCGCAGCCGGCGGCGGTCAGCAGCGCCGCGTAGTCGGCCGGGTCGTCGACCGGGTCGGCGCGCAACAGCGGGGCGACGTCGGCCCGCCAGGTCGGCCGGTTGGCGACCTCCCGCAGGGCGCGATGCGAGTCGGCGTCGAAGTTGCCGGGGACCTGCATGGCGAGCCACGCCCCGGCGGGCAGCTCGTCGGCCCACCGGCGCAGCAGCTCCTGGTGGCCGGGGACCCACTGCAGCGCCGCGTTGCTGACCACCACGTCCTCGTCGCCGGCCGGACGCCAGTCGCGCAGGTCGGCGACCGCGAAGTCGACCGGCGCACCGAGGGCCGCAGCCCGTTCGATCATGTCGGGTGAGGAGTCCAGGCCGAGCACGCGGCTCGTCGGCCAGCGCTCGGCGAGGGTGGCGGTGAGCTGGCCGGGGCCGCAGCCGAGGTCGACCACAGCCCGGGGTCGCCCGGCCGGGATCCGGGCGACGAGGTCGTGGAACGGCCGGGACCGCTCGTCGCCGAAGCGCAGGTAGGCCGTCGGATCCCACATGATCGCCTCCTAAACCGTACGTGCGTACTGTTTACGGTACGGCTCACCTGGCACGGTGGCAACCCGATCACTAGGCTCGGGGCATGGAACAGCGCAGCTTCAACCGGCTCGGCCGGACCGTTGGCGCGGTCGGCCTGGGCGCGTGGCAACTCGGTGCCGACTGGGGCACCGTCAGCGAGGACGACGCGATGGCGGTGCTCGCCGCCGCCGTGGACGCCGGGGTCACCTTCCTCGACACCGCCGACGTGTACGGCGACGGCCGCAGCGAGCAGCTGATCGGCCGCTTCCTGCGCACCCGACCCGACGCCGGGCTGACCGTCGCCACCAAGATGGGCCGCCGCGTCGAGCAGCGGCCCGAGGCGTACACCCTGGCCAACTTCCGGCAGTGGACCGACCGCTCCCGGGCCAACCTGGGCATGGACACCCTCGACCTGGTCCAGTTGCACTGCCCGCCCACCGCGGTCTTCTCCTCCGACGAGGTCTTCGACGGCCTGGACACGCTGGTCGCCGAGAAGGCCATCGCCGGGTACGGGGTCAGCGTCGAGACCTGCGACCAGGCCCTCACCGCGATCGCCCGACCGGGGGTGGCGAGCGTCCAGATCATCCTCAACGCGGTCCGCCACAAGCCCCTGGAGCGGGTACTGCCCGCCGCGGCGGCAGCCGGTGTCGGCATCATCGCCCGCGTGCCGCTGGCCAGCGGCCTGCTCTCCGGCCGCTACGACGAGCACACCGAGTTCCCCGCCGACGACCACCGCAACTACAACCGGCACGGCGCGGCCTTCGACGTCGGGGAGACGTTCTCCGGAGTCGACTTCGACAGGGGTCTGGCCGCCGTACGCCGGCTGGCCCCGCTCGTCGACGCGGACCGCACGATGGCGCAGTTCGCGCTGCGCTGGGTGCTGGACCAGGCGGGCGTCACAGTGGTCATCCCCGGTGCCCGCGACGCCGACCAGGCCCGACGCAACGCCGCTGCGGCCGCCCTGTCCCCGCTCACCGACGAGCAGCTGACGGCCGTCCGCGAGACCTACGACGAGCTGATCCGCCCGCAGGTGCACGACCGGTGGTGACCCGCGCGCCCGGGGTGCTCGCGTCGCACCGTCCGGCCGGCGATGCTGGACGGCGGCGTGCCGCCCCGGGCGGCGGAGAGGGGACGCGATGAGGGGCTGGCTTCCGCTCACCCTCGGCCTGCTGGCCGTGGTGATCGGCGCGGTGTGGACGGTCCAGGGCCTCGGCTACGTCGACGGCAGCGTGATGACCGACCAGAAGATCTGGGCGGTGATCGGTCCGGTCGTGGCGTTGGCCGGGCTGGTGGTGCTCTGGCTCGGTCTGCGCTCGCGTCGACGCTGAGCGCCCGCTCCACTGGGGAGCCCGAACACGTGTGCAGCCCCGCATCCCGATGGGATGCGGGGCTGCACAGTTACCCTTGGGCCGGATCGTCCCACTGGCCGGCGGGGGCCGGCCGTCCTACTCAGATGGGACGGACCTGCTCGGCCTGCGGGCCCTTCTGACCCTGCGCGATCTCGAACTCCACCCGCTGGTTCTCCTCCAGCGAGCGGTAGCCGCTGGTCTGGATGGCCGAGAAGTGGACGAACACGTCAGCACCCCCACCATCGACGGTGATGAAGCCGAAGCCCTTGTCAGCGTTGAACCACTTCACGGTTCCCTGAGCCATGTGTATCTCCCTCTAAAAACTGGCGGCCGTGCACGCCGTCCGGCCGATTGGCCGTTTTTGAGCAGCGGTGCCTGAGGCGGCCCCACGAAGGAGACTTCTCTCAACCCACGCCATCTCGCAACAGCGGGGACCAGCAAATCACGGACGCAAAAAGTCTGTCACGACCTCTCCGACGAATTTCTCCGACATGTGACCTGACGGATGCCTCAGGTGTGCCGGGTGGCGGGCGATGCCAAGCGAAAGCCCCCTTCCCATCGATGCGGGAAGGGGGCTGACGTCGCTGTCTGGTCAGTCCGGCCAACTGCCGGTCATCCGGCGTACGCCGACCGCGCCGCCCCGGTCCACGGCGGCCCGGACGACCGCGAAGATGGCGCCCTGCAATGCCGCGGCCGCCAGGATCTCGCCCCAGCCGCGATCCTCGTCGGTCGCGTTGGGCGCCTCACCGTCGCCCGCGGTGACCTTCCAGACCTGCCGGAAGATCGCCCCGGCCACCGCGCCCGCGGCGATGCCCATCAACACGCCGACCGGCCGGTACGCGACCCTGCCGATGCTCTTACTCACCTACGCCTCCCCCGCACGATCATCAACACCACAACGGTGGCCACCGCACCGGCCGCGATGGCCGCCCACGGCATCGGGTTGCGGCGCACCAACTCGCCCTTGTCGTACGCCTGTGCGCGTACCAGCTCGCTTTTCTCGTAGGCCCGCGCCCGCGCCATCCCGGCGCCCCGCACGGCCTGCCCGCGGACCCGGGCGACGGTCTGCGCCGCCTGCTCACGCATCCGCTCCTTGGCCTGCTCGGCGGACTCCCTGAGACGCGCCTTGACGTCGGCCTTGGCGGCCAACGCCTCCATCGTCTCGCCCAGCTCGACCCGGGTGCGACGGATCTCCTCGCGCAGCGCCTCCGTGTCGCCGGTCCCGTTGCCGGTCATTGCCGCCCCCTGTCCTTCACCGCGGCGGTGACGGTGTCCATGTCTGCCCGGAGGCTGCGGACCGTGGCCGCCGGGACCGGCGGGACGGCACGACTGACCTGCTTCTTGCCCACCAGGGCGAGGATGCCGGCCACCAGGAAGCAGGCCACCGCCACGATCAGTGCCGCGGCCCAGGCGGGCAACACCAGGTCGAGCAGCAGGATCGCCGTGGCGACCAACGCACCCAGGCCGAAGAACGCGAGCGCGCCGCCGCCGCCGAACAGGCCGATCCCGATGCCCGCGTGCTTACCCTTCTGGGTCAACTCCGCTCGGGCCAGCGTCAGTTCGTCCCGCACGAGGCGGGAGATCTGCTCGGTGGCTCGTTGCACCAACTCGGCGGTGGAGGGCTCGCTCCCATTCTGGGATGTGCGGGCTTTCGCCACGTCAGCCATGCTGTCCTCCTTTCCTCATCACCGCGCTGTATGCCCGGAGTCGCCGCTCGTCAATCCTAAAGCGCGGCAAGCGGCGCACCGTCGGTCTTGTCCGCACGCCGCGCCGCCGATACGCGGCCACAGCCGCCGCGATCACGCCAGAGACGTCCGGCAGCACATCCCCCACCCAAGCCCGACCAAACCTCCGCCAACGGACCCCTCTCCCGGCGCGCCCCCGCCCCGCCCCCGCAGCGGCGATCATGAGGTTGGCGGGGACAAATCAGGCGTACGCAACCCGTCAAGCCCATGATCGTCGGGGTCTGGCGGGGTGGGGGCGGGGCGGGGGCGGGCGGGGCGCTACTGGCGGGATTCGTCGGGGCCCACGAAGGCTTCGCTGCGGGCGTCGCCGTCGTCGCTGCCGCCGAAGACACGGGCGTCGTCGGGCGCCTCGGTGTCGGAGGGACGCCGGGCCGGGCGCCGCGGCTGCACCCACTGCCAGGACAGGTTGCTGTTGGAGTCGCCCAGCTCGGTGCGCAGTCGGGGCATCGCGGTCGGGCGGTTGTCCCGGATCCAGGCGACCAGGTGCTCCCGGACGAGGCAGCGCAGGTCCCACAGACTGCCCGCGTCGGCGGCGCTGACCAGCGCGCGCAACCGCACCGTCCCGCCGGTGGCGTCGGTGACCTGCAGGACGCAGACCCGCCCGTCCCACAGCTCGGTGCCCTCGACGAGGCGGCGCAGCTCCTCACGCATGGTCTGCACCGGCACCGCCCAGTCCACGTCGAACTCGGCGGTGCCGAGCACCGCCGCCTCGGTCCGGGTCCAGTTCTGGAACGGTTTGCTGGTGAAGTACGAGGTGGGCAGGATCAACCGTCGGTCGTCCCAGATCTGCACCACCACGTAGCTGAGGGTCAGCTCCTCGATGCGCCCCCACTCCCCCTCCACGACGACCACGTCGTCGAGCCGGACGGCGTCGCTGAAGGCGAGCTGGAGGCCGGCGAAGACGTTGCCGAGCAGGCTCTGCGCGGCGAGCGCGGCCACCACACCGACCACACCGGCGGAGGTCAGCACACCGGCGCCGATACCCCGCACGCTGGGGAAGGTCATCAGCATCACGCCGACGGTCAGGATGACGATCACCGCGATGGTCAGTCGGCGCAGCATCACCACCTGGGTCCGTACCCGCCGGGCGTGCCGGTTGTCGGGCACGTCGACCCGGAACCGGGCCAGCGCGGTGTCCTCCACGACGACCAGCAGGCAGGCGACCAGCCAGGCCAGTGTGGCGATGACGCCGAGGATGAGCAGGTGCAGCAGGAGCCGCCGCCAGCCCTCGCCCACCGCGTACCCGGTGGTGAAGCGGACGGCGAACTGCACGGCGAGGACCGTCGCGGCGACCTGGAACGGGCGGTGCGCGTGCTCGGTCAACTCGGTCAACAGCAGTGACCGGCGACCGAACCGCCGGGTCAACCGGTGGACGACCTCGACCAGGAACAGGGCGACCGCCGCCGCGACGAGCGCGGCGACGGCCGTTTCGAGATAGTTCTGCACGGCTTCGGTGCTCCCCTTCAACCAGGCGTCGGGCACTCCGGGCAAAAGCCCAAGAGTGCCCGACGGCCTAGGATTCGACCAGTTCAGACCTTGCGGTACCGGGACTGGAGGAAGCAGTAGACGCCGAAGGCGGCGATGCCCAGTGCGACCAGGGTCAGCAGGAACGTGCCGTACGACTGCTCGCGCAGGGTGTGCAGCGCGGCGTCCAGACCACGGGCCTTCTCCGGGTCGTAGTTCACCGCGGCCACGACGACCAGCAGACCGGCGATGCCGTACGCGACACCCTTGGCCACATACCCGGCCATGCCCAGCCGGCGGGCCAGCTGGCGGGTCTTCGGGTTCATCTCACCGGTCTTCAGGTGCTTCTCGAACTTCTTGCGGATGCCGTAGATGACCAGGCCGACACCGATCGCGGCGAGCACCAGGCCGGCGAGGCCGACGAGCCAGCGGCCACCGCTGGAGGTCATCAGCTTGCCGGTCAGCGCCTCCTGCTGGTCGGCGCTGTTCGACCCGGCGTCGGAGAAGACCTTGAAGGCGGTCCAGGCGAAGTAGAGGTAGACGATGGTCCGGCCGGCCGACGCGACCCGTTCGGTGACCCGTTCCTTGCCGCGCTCGGCGCGGTGCCCGACCGCCGCCTCCAGTCCCTGCCAGATCGCCATCGCGAGCAGGCCGATCGCGACGGCGATGACGAGGAACTTGCCGAGGGGCTGTTGGGAGAGGGTACGCAGCGCGCCGGACTGGTCGCCGTCGTCGGACGACGTGCCGAACGCGATCTGCAACGCCAGCCAGGCGAAGAGCAGGTGCACGATGCCGTAGCCGATGAAGCCGGCCCGGGCGAGGAGTTCCAGCCACCGGCTGTCCGCCGTACGGGAGGCGGTGGCTTCGGCGTTACGGGTAAGTGACATGGCGCCACAATCTCCGTTTACGAAGATTTCCAAACGTCGGCCACCGCCGCCCGCCCGGGTCAGCTCCCCGGGTTACGCGATACGCGGATCTTGATCTGCTGGTCGGTGACGCTGTCCAGGGTCACCGCGAAGCCGCCGGCCTCGGTGGCCTGCTGCCCGGTGGTGAGGGTCAACTGCTCGCCGGCGACCTCGACTGTCACCTGGTCGCCCTCGGCGCCGACCAGCTTGGCCTCGACGCCGAGGATGGTGGCGCTCGCGTCGACACCCCGCTCGAAGGTGACGGTGCAGGCGTCCAGCCCACAGTCGGTGGAGGCGCCCTGGGAGCTGCACCCGGCGAGCACGGCGAGGCCGAGCGCCAGACCGGCGAAGAGACCGGCGGCGCGGCGGACGGAGGGCATGGGCATGGTGGCGGGTCGGTTCGTCACCCCGCCAAGGGTACGAGACGGACGCGACGCCGGGCGGCGGCGAGTGCCCGGAGCACCCCGGCTAGGGTCCGGGACATGCCGTTCGACATCGCCCGTACCCGGGCCGCGTACCCCGCCCTGACCGAGGGCTTCGTCCACTTCGACGGTGCCGGCGGCACCCAGACCGCGGCCGGTGTGATCGACGCGGTCACCGCTGCCATGCGGATGGCGGTCGGCAACCGCAGCGCCGCCAACGTGGCCGGCCGCCGGTCGTTGGAGCTGGTGGCCGAGGCCCGTTCGGCGGTGGCCGACCTGCTCGGCGCCGACCCGGCCGGGGTGGTGCTCGGCCCGAGTGCCACAGCGTTGACGTACACCATGGCCCGCACGCTCGGCGCGACCTGGCGCCGGGGTGACGAGGTGGTGGTCTCCCGGCTCGACCACGACGCGAACGTGCGGCCGTGGGTGCAGGCCGCCGAGGCGGCCGGCGCGACGGTGCGCTGGGCGGAGATCGACCGGCAGACCGGCGAGCTGCCCGCCGCCCAGTACGCCGACCTGGTCGGTGGGCGGACCCGGCTGGTGGCGGTGACCGCCGCCAGCAACGCCATCGGCACCATGCCGGACGTGCCGGCGATCGCCAAGACCGCGCACGCGGTCGGCGCGTTGGTCTACGTCGACGGGGTGCACTCGGTGCCGCACGTCCCGACCGACCTGACCTCGCTGGGCGCCGACGTGCTGGTCACCAGCGCTTACAAGTGGTCCGGGCCGCACCTGGCGGCGATGGTGGCGGACCCCGCTCTCTGGGCGACGCTGCGCCCGGCGAAGCTGCTGCCGTCCTCCGACGCGGCGCCGGAGCGCTTCGAGTACGGCACGCCGAGCTTCCCGCTGCTGGCCGGGGTGGCCGCCGCGGTGGATCACCTGGCCGGGCTGGACCCGGACGCGGTCGGGGACCGGCGGGCCCGGTTGCGGGCCGGGCTGGCCGCCGCCCAGGCCCACGAGGAGGCGCTGCTGGACCGGCTGCTCGGCGGGCTGGCGCAGCGCCCGGCGGTCACCGTCTACGGCTCGCCGGCCCGGCGCTGCCCGACGGTCTCGTTCCGGGTCGCCGGGATGTCACCGGCGGCCGTCCAGGAGGCCTTGGGCTCCGCCGGGCTCTGTCTCTCCGTCGGCGACTACTACGCCTACGAGTACTTCCAGCTGATGGGTCTGCGCGACAGCGGCGGCGCGGTGCGGGCCAGCATCTACCACTACAACACCGCCGACGAGGTGGACCTGTTGCTCGGCGAACTCGACGCGCTGGCCGACGCGGCGGGGAGAATGGCCGGATGAGCACCCTGGTCGAGGACAACCCGGCGAAGCACCGTTTCGAGATCCTGGTCGACGACGCGCTGGCCGCCTACACCGCGTACCTGATGCGCGGTGAGGTCCTGGTCTTCACCCACACCGAGGTGGACCGGGGCTTTCAGGGCAAGGGGGTCGGCGGCGCGCTGATCCGCGGCACGCTGGACCAGCTCCGGGCGCGCGGCGCCACGGTGGTGCCGCAGTGCCCCTTCATGGCCGCGTTCATCGACAAGCACCCCGAGTACGCCGACCTGGTCGCCGACCTCCCGTAGCCGGGCGGGTCAGCGGGCGCCGGTGAGCACCTCGGCGGCGGCCCGTCCGCTGGCCCGGGTGGCGCTGTGGGTGGCCAGGTGCACCGCCCCGGTGACCAGCTCGGGCACGCCCAACTCGACCACCACCGCGTCCGGGCGGGCGGCCAGCGCGCGGTGCACGGCGGCGCGCATCCAGTCGTGCCGGTGCAGGTCCCGGACGACCAGGACCAACGGGCGGGTGCCCGCCCCGGCGCCCGGGTCCGCCGGCACGTCGGGTTCGGCGTAGCGGACGGTGCTGGTGCCGGGCAGCAGCTCGCCCAGCGGCCCGCCGATGCCCCAGGGGGTCTCGGCGCCGATGGCGA
This sequence comes from Micromonospora sp. DH14, assembly GCF_029809455.1. Classification (NCBI taxonomy): domain Bacteria; kingdom Bacillati; phylum Actinomycetota; class Actinomycetes; order Micromonosporales; family Micromonosporaceae; genus Micromonospora; species Micromonospora sp. DH14. The sequence goes on from NZ_JARVKT010000010.1 coordinate 96,680, forward strand.
TGTTGCGCAGCGGCTCGAACTCGACGACGTGTGCGGCGCTGGTCAGTGGCAGCGCGCCCGTCGTACCCGGGGCGGCGGTGACCCGGACGGCCCGGCGGGCGGCGACCAGCCCGACGTCGGCGGCGCGCGCCGCGGCGGAGCCGGCGCCGCGGGCGGCCACCGTCCAGGCGGCGAGTTGACCGACGCGCTTGGCGGCCTCGGCGAGCCGTTCCTCGGGCAACTCGCCGGAGATGACGGCGGCCACGATGGCGTCGCGCAGCTCGCGGACGGCCTGCTCGTCGGCCCGTTCGCCGCCGATGCAGATCGCGTCGGCACCGGCGGCGAGGGCGCGGACCGTCGCACCGGCGAAGCCGTACCGGTCGGCGACCGCGCGCATCTCCACCGCGTCGGTGACCACCACGCCGGAGAAGCCCAGCTCGTCGCGGAGCAGGCCACCGAGGATGCGCTGACTCAGCGTCGCCGGCAGCTGCGGGTCGAGCGCGGGCACCAGCAGGTGACCGGTCATCACCGCCTGCACCCCGGCGGCCACGGCGGCGCGGAACGGGGCCAGTTCGCAGGCGTCCAGCCGGGCCCGGTCGGCGGTGATCCGGGGCAGGTCGTGGTGTGAGTCGACGCGGGTGTCGCCGTGCCCGGGGAAGTGCTTGGCGCAGGCCGCGACGCCGCCGGCCTGGAGCCCGCGGACCCAGGCGGCGGTGTGTCGCGCGACCAGCGTCGGGTCGGTGCCGAAGGAGCGGACACCGATCACCGGGTTCGCCGGATTGGAGTTGACGTCGGCGTCGGGGGCGTAGTTGAGGGTGACGCCGGCCGCGGCCAGTTCGACGCCGAGGTCCCGGGCGACGGCCTCGGTCAGCGCCGGGTCGTCGACAGCGCCGAGGGCGAAGTTGCCGGGCCGGGAGCTGCCGTGGACCGACTCCAGCCGGGTGACGTCGCCGGCCTCCTCGTCGATCGCCACGATGACGTCCGGCCGTTCCGCGCGCAGCGTCGCGGTGAGCGCGGCCACCTGCTCGGTGTCGACGACGTTGCGGGCGAAGAGCACCACCGAGCCGAGGCCGTCGCCGAGCCAGCGGCACACCCACGGTGGTGGGGTGGTGCCGACGAAGCCGGGTTGCAGGACGGCGGCGGCGAGCGCCGGGAGGTGCCCGGTGGTCGTGGTCACCGCACCCCCTCGCAGTGGTCGACGTCGATCGCCGACGACGGTGCGCCCCCGTCGATCCGCTGGTTGCGCTCGCTCATGCGGCCCCCGTACCCCATCTCTCACGCGCCCTCGGCGCACCGCCACCGGCAGGCGGTCCTGCCATGGTCACACTGAGCGATTCAATAGTCAATAAACCTTACAGTTGCCTGCCGGCCCGCTCCCCGGGGAGAGTGCGGGGATGGATCCCGTCCCGCTGGCCGACGCGACGAGCCCGGCCGACATCCCCGGCGTACGACTGCTCGGCCTGGTGGTCGGCGCTCTGCTGCTGCTCGCCGCGATCCGGGCGATGTTCGGTCGACGCTGACCCCGGCCCACGGCGAGCACCGGTGTGACCCGGCCCCGCCGGGGTACGGCTCTGCCCATCAGCAGTCCGCGCGCCGAAGGGGTAGGCCATGAAGATCGGATACTTTCTGTCCAGTGAGGAGTTCACGCCAGCCGAGTTGCTGGAGCAGGCGCGCGGTGCCGAACGGGCCGGCTTCGAGGCGCTGTGGATCTCCGACCACTACCACCCCTGGGTGGACGCCCAGGGCCAGAGCCCGTTCGTCTGGTCGATGATCGGCGCGCTCAGCCAGGTCTGTTCGCTGCCGGTGACCACGGCGGTGACCTGCCCGACGGTGCGGATCCACCCGGCCGTGATCGCCCAGGCGGCGGCGACCAGCGCGGTGCTGCACGGCGGACGGTTCGTGCTCGGCGTCGGCACCGGCGAGGCGCTCAACGAACACATCTTCGGCGACGCCTGGCCGCAGGCCGACGTCCGGCTGGAGATGCTGGAGGAGGCCGTCGAGGTGCTGCGCGCGCTGTGGGGCGGCGACTTCGTCAGCCACCACGGCAAGCACTACACGGTGGAGCAGGCCCGGATCTACACGCTGCCCGACGCTCCCCCGCCGATCTACGTCTCCGGCTTCGGACCGAAGTCGATCGACCTGGCCGCCCGCATCGGCGACGGCTACGTCAGCACCATGCCCGACGGCGAGATGGTCCGGCGCTTCCGCGAGAACGGCGGCGGCGACAAGCCGTGCCAGGCCGGCTTCAAGGCGGCGTACGCCGACAGCGAGGACGAGGGGATGCGGATCGCGTACGAGCGCTGGCCCAACGCCGGGGTGCCCGGTGAGCTGTCCCAGGTGCTGCCCTCGCCGCAGCACTTCGAGCAGGCCAGCGAGCTGGTCAGGCCGGAGATGCTGAAGGAGGCGTTCGTCTGCGGCAACAGCGCCGACGCGCACCTCGAAATGATCGACAAGTACGCCAAGGCCGGCTTCGACGAGGTCTACGTGGCCAACACCGGTCCGCACCACCAGGGACTGTTCGACCTCTACCAGCGCGAGGTCCTGCCCCGGCTGCGTTGACGCGACCGCCGGCGGGCCGGTGATCGAGGGCACGGCAGGTGCCCGGCCAATGATCGTCCGAACGCGTTTCGGCGGTCCGGGGCTCGGGTACCTCCGGCCCTCGATGAAACTGTCCACGCACTCGATGACGTTGCGCCGCGCGGCCCGCAGCCTTTTCGGCTGGAAGGCGCTGCGGCCCAACCAACTGGCCGCCATGCGCGCGGTGATGAAGCGACGCGACGCCCTGGTGGTGTTGCCCACCGGCGCCGGCAAGTCGGCGATCTACCAGATCCCGGCCAGCCTGATCCCCGGCCCGACAGTGGTGATCTCCCCGCTGCTGGCTCTCCAGCAGGACCAGATCGCCTCCCTCAACGAGCGGCAACGCCCGGAGCTGCGGGCGGTGCGGATCAGCTCGAACGAGTCGCCCACCCAGCAGGCCGAGGCGATCACCGAGGTCCGCGAGGGCCGGGCGGAGTTCCTCTTCATCACCCCGGAACAGCTCAGCAACCCGGAACGGATGGCCGAGGTCGCCGCGCTGAAGCCGGCGCTGGTGGCGATCGACGAGGCGCACTGCATCTCGGCGTGGGGCCACGACTTCCGCCCCGACTACCTGGCGCTCGGGCACCTCATCGACGGCATCGGCCGACCGCCGGTGGTGGCGTTGACCGCCACCGCCTCCCCTCCGGTCCGCGACGACATCATCGCCCGGCTGCGGCTGCGCGAGCCGGAGGTGGTGGTCTCCGGGCTGGACCGGCCGAACCTGTTCGTCGAGGTCGCGCACTGCCCCACCGAGGACTACCGGTGGCGGCGGCTGATCGCGCTGCTCCAGGACGACGAGCGGCCCGGGATCATCTACGTGCCGACCCGTCGCGCCGCCGAGGAGTTGGCCACCCGGTTGACCGACGCCGGCTTCCCGGCGCAGTTCTACCACGGTGGGATGGCGGCCGGCGCGCGCGCCGAACTGCACGAGGCGTTCCTCGCCGACCAGGTCCCCATCATGGTGGCGACGTCGGCGTTCGGCATGGGCATCGACAAGCCGAACATCGCCTGGGTGGTGCACATGGCGCTGCCGGACTCACCGGACAGCTACTTCCAGGAGATCGGCCGGGCCGGCCGGGACGGGCAACCGGCCCGGGTGCTGCTGCTCTGGCAGGCCGAGGACGTGGGCCTGCAACGGTTCTTCAGCGGCGGCCTGCCCGACGAGAACGAGCTGCGCGACCTCGCGGCGCTGCTGCGCCGCAAGCCGGCCACCAAGACCGAACTGCGCGAGAGCACCGGCCTCGGGCCGCGCAAGCTGGGCCAGTATCTCTCCCTGTTGGAGCAGATCGGCGCGGCCGAGCCCCGCGCCCGGCAGCGCGTCGGCGCGCCCCGGTACTCCCCCACCCCGGCCGACGCCGCGGCGGCCGCGCTGGCCGAGGCGGAGCGCCAGCAGACCGTGACCCGGTCCCGCACCGACATGATGCGGGCCTTCGCCGAGACCCGGTCCTGCCGCGGGCAGACCCTGCTGGCCTACTTCGGTGAGCAGATGACGGAGGTCTGCGGGCACTGCGACAACTGCCACAACGGCACCAGCGTGGCCGACCAGGGCGCGGTCGGGCCGTTCCCGGTGCACAGCCAGGTGCGGCACCCGGAGTGGGGGCAGGGCATGGTGCTCTCCTACGAGGACGACAAGATGACGGTTCTCTTCGATGAGGTCGGGTACAAGACGTTGTCGGTGCGCGTGGTGTCCGAACAGGGCCTGCTGACCCTGGACTAGCCTGACCCGGGCACCGGTGTCGGGCCCGGTGGATCGACCAAGCAGAGCACCGATTGATCAAGCAGAGCAGGGCGGAAGGGGCGTTGCCGTGATCGAGCAGCCGGCGTACACCGGGTTCGGGTTCTCCGACGAGGAGTGGGGGCTGCTGGTCGGCCTCCCGCAGTCGGTGCTGACCGCGGCGAGCGCCGCCGAGTCCGACGGCACCCGCCGGACCATGGCGGAGAACGCGGCCGGGCTGGAGACCATCGCCGCCGGCCGGGAGTCGGCCAGCCCGCTGGTCGCCGCCGTGGCCGGTGAGATCGTCACCCGGGTCGGCGACCCGGAGACCGGTGAGGAGCTGCCGGTCATCGCGCCCGCCGACCCCGGGGCCTACCTGGACGACGTGCTGCTGCGGGCCGGCCAGGCGGCCGAACTGCTGGCCGCGCGGGTCGACGAGGGTGAGGCCGGCGCGTACAAGCACTGGCTCGTGAAGATCGCCGAGCAGGTGGTGGGCGCCGCCTCCAGCGGTGGGCTGCTGGGCATCGGCGGCGAGTCGGTCAGCGACTCCGAGCGGCGTTTCCGCGACCGGCTCGCGCACGTGCTCATCGACTGACCGACGACAACGAGGGGTCGGCCGGACCGGTCGGCTCGGCGGCCAACGCCGCGGAGTCGGCCGGTCGGACGCCGCGCAGCGCGGCCAGCGCGGTGACGGCGCCCAGCAGCATCACCGCCATGGCGGCGTACGCGGCCAGGTGCAGCCCGTCGGTGAACGCGACCCGGGCGGCGTGCAGCACCGCGTCGGCCATGTTCGCCGGCAGCCCCTGGGCGACCGCGAGCGCACCGCCCAGGGTCTCCTGGGCCGCGTCGGTGGTGTCCACTGGCAACCCGGGGGGCAGGCCGTCGAGGATCTCGCGGCGGTACACCGCCGCGCCGACGCTGCCCAGGATCGCCATTCCCAGCGCGCCGCCCAGCTCACTGCTGGACTCGGTCAGCGCCGACGCGACACCGGCCTGCTCGGGCGGCGCCGCGCCGAGGACCAGCTCGGTGACGAGCGACATCACCATCACCAGGCCGCCCGCGTAGACGCTGGCGCCGACGAGCAGCAGCCACAGCGGCGTCTCCGGGGTGACCCGGGTCAGCACCGCGAAGCCGACCACGGCGATCCCGAACCCGGCGCCGATCAGGTAGGCCCGCTCGACGCGCTGGGCGAGCGCCGCGGCGGCCGGCGCGATGCCACCCACCGCGAGCGACGGCACCAGGCTCCACAGTGCCGCCCGCAGTGGGCTCAGGCCGAGCACCAGCTGGAGATGCTGGGTGGTGAAGATGGCGAATCCGACCAGGGCGAACATCGCCAGCAGGTTGACCGCGAGCGACCCGGCGAAGCCGCGACGGCGGAACAACGCGAGGTCGACCATCGGGTACGCCCGGGTCCGCTGCCGGTGCAGGAACAGCGCGCCCACCAGCACACCGCCGACGATGGCGAGCACCCGCACCAAGCTGACGCCGTCGCGGGCCATCTCCTTGATGCCGTAGATCACCGGCAGCAGCGCGCCGAGCGACAGCGCCGCGCTGATCAGGTCGAACCGCCCGGTCGCCGGGTTGCGGAACTCGGGCACCAGCAGCGGGGCGAGCAGGAGCAGCAGCAGCATCGCCGGGATGTTGATCAGGAAGATCGAGCCCCACCAGAAGTGCTCCAGCAGGATGCCGCTGAGCACCGGGCCGATTGCGATGCCGCCGGTCAGGGTGGCGGTCCAGACGCCGATGGCGGTGCCGCGCTGCTTGGCGTCGTGGAACATGTTGCGCACCAGGGCCAGCGTCGAGGGCATCAGGGTGGCCCCACCGACGCCGAGCAGGGCGCGGGCGGCGATCAGCGTCGCGGTGCTGTCGGCGTACGCGGCCAGCAGCGACGCCGCCCCGAACGCGGTGGCACCGATCAGCAGGAGCCGGCGTCGGCCGATCCGGTCACCCAGAGCGCCCATGGTGATGAGCAGCCCGGCCAGCACGAAACCGTAGATGTCGAAGATCCAGAGCTGCTCGGTGGCGCTGGGGCGCAGCTCCGCGCTGATGAACGGGACGGCGAAGTAGAGCACCGACACGTCCATCGAGACCAGGAGCAGCGCCAGCATCAGCACCGCGAACCCGATCCACTCCCGTCGGCCGGCGCGCGCCGCCGGTGTGGTGGTGGTCTTCATGATCAGTTCCCCTTCTGCGTATGTCGTACGCTGTTATGCGTAGACCATACGCAGAACTAGGATGGCGAGGCAAGGAGGAAATGTGGCGGCGAAGACAGACGACAGCGGGCCCGTACTCCCGCCGGCCATCGAGAGCGCCTGGGGGCTGCGGGAGCGACCACCCAAGGGGCCCCGGCCGGGAATGAGCGTGCCCGCCATCGTGGACGCCGCGGTCCGGGTGGCCGACGCCGACGGCCTGGCCGCCGTGTCGATGAGCCGGGTGGCCAAGGAACTGGGCGCCGCGACCATGGCCCTCTACCGGTACGTCGGCTCGAAGGACGAACTGCTGATGCTCATGGTGGACACCGGCTACGGTCCCTCCCCCGGCCCGCCCGGCCCGCGCGACGACTGGCGTACCGGCCTCACCCGGTGGGCCTGGGCCGAACACGAGGTGCTGCGGCGACGGTCCTGGTTGCTGCACGTCCCGATCAGCGGCCCACCGATCACCCCGCAGCAGCTCGGCTGGATGGAGGACGGGCTGCGCTGCCTCGACGGCACCGCGCTCGGCGAGAACGAGAAGATGTCGGTGCTGCTGCTGATCACCGGGTACGTCCGCAACGAGGCCACCCTCACGTCGCAGATCGCCGAGGGCAGCCGGGCGGCCGGCGTCGAGCCCGCCGAGATGATGCCCGGGTACGCCCGGCTGGTGGGCCGGCTCATCGACCCGGCCCGCTTCCCCGCGCTGCACCGGGTGCTCAGCGCCGGCGTGCTCAACCAGGACGACCACCCCGACGACGAGTTCGCCTTCGGGCTGGACCGGATCCTCGACGGCGTCGAGGCCCTGATCCGACGCCGAGCGGCCTGAGGCGGCCCGGATGCTGCCGAGAGAAACCCTCGACACGACCGTCCTGCCACCGGCCGAACGATTCGGGATGTGGCTGGAACTGGTCGCACGCACCTCGGCGCCGATGCGGGTCCGGTCCGCGCACGACGAGGACTTCATCGCCCGGGCCGACTTCGTCGACCTCGGGCCGATCCAGCTGATCAGCTACGACTACCCGTCCCTGGACGCCTTCCGGACCCCGAAGCTGATTCGCCAATCGGACCCGGAGCTGTACATGCTCGCCCTCACCACCGGCGGGGTCGGCACGTCCAGCCAGGACGGCCGCCGCAGTGAGATCCAGGTCGGTGAGTTCACCTTCTACAACGCGTCCCGTCCGCACGACCTCGGCCACCACGCGACAGAGCCGGAGCGGGGCCAGGCCAGCTCGATCGTCACGATCATCCCGCACGCCGCGCTACCGCTGCCACCGCAGCGGATGGCCGCGCTCTACGGCGGCCGGATGTCCGGCAGCGAGGGGATCGGGGCGCTGCTGGCGCAGTTCCTCATCCAGGTGACCGGGCACCCCGAGCAGTACCATGCCGCCGACGCCAGCCGGCTCGGCGCGGTCGGCCTCGATCTGGCCACCACGATGCTCGGCCGGCACCTCGTCGCCGAGGACGCCGTGCCCACCGAGGTCCGCCGCCGGGCGCTGCTCACCCAGGTGCAGTCGTACATCCACCGTCACCTCGGCGAGGTGACCCTCGACCCCCAGGTCGTCGCCGACGCCCACCACATCTCGGTGCGGTCCCTGCACCGCCTGTTCGAGGGCGAGGACGCCACCGTGGCGTCGTACATCAGGGACGTGCGACTGGCCCGGTGCCAGCGCGACCTGACCGACCCGGCGCTGCGCAACCAGCCCGTGCAGACCATCGCGGCGCGGTGGGGGTTTCCCCACAAGGCCCACTTCAGCCGGGCGTTCAAGGCCGCCTACGGAATGACCCCGCAGGAACACCGCGACAACGCTTCGGATCTGGCGCGGATCGTCAACCGCCAGGCGTCCACGGTCAACGCGGGGCCGGCAGACTGACACCGGCGCGGCCGACCATCGCCTGGTGGGCCGCAACGGGGGCCGTGGCGAGGCGCCCGCCGCGCGAGCGGCGGGCGGCCGCCCGGTGACACCCGCAAAGGCCCGAGGCTCCGACCCGTCGCGCTTCCCCAGAATCGCCGGCGGGGCCGGTCAGGTCCCCTCCAGCAGCTTCAGGACGACCCGCTCCGCCTCCTCGCGAGGTGCCAGCGGATCCACCGCCGCCACCACCCCCTCGTGGTAGAGGTCGACCACCCGAGGGTCCACGTACGACGCCCGCGCCACCGTCGGCGTGTTGCCCAGCAGCTCCGCCACCTCCCGCATCACGGCGACCACCGCCTTGCGCCGGGCCGTCACCGAACGGGCCGGACCGGCGGTGGCCAACTCGGTGGCCGCCAGCACCGTGGCGTGCCAGGTGCGGAAGTCCTTCGCGGTCATCTCCCCACCGCTGGCGTCGCGCAGGTAGCCGTTGACCTCGTCGCTGCGCACGTCGCGCCACTCCCGGCCGTCCCAGTAGCCGAACAGCCGCTCCGCCCGTCGCCGGCGACGGCGCAGATTGACGAGCACCTGGCACAGCTCCGGGTCCTCGATCCGGCGTACCTGCTCGATGCCCCCCTTCGCGGGGAACACGAACACCACGCAGCCGCGCCGGGACCGGGCGTGCTCGGGGCGCAGGGTGGACACCCCGTACGTCGGGTCGTCGCCGTTGGCGTACTGGTCGCTGCCGACCCGGAACATTCCCATGTCCAGCAGCCGGGCGACCGTCGCCAGCACCCGGTCCCGGCCCAGTCCACGGCCGTCCAGGTCGCGGCCCACCCGCTCCCGCAGCACCGGCAACCGCCGGGCCACCTCCAGCATGTGGTCGAACTTCGCCTCGTCCTGCTTCTCCCGCCACCGGGGGTGGTAGACGTACTGCTTGCGCCCGGCCGCGTCGATCCCGACCGCCTGGATGTGCCCGTTCGGATGCGGCGCGATCCAGACGTCCTGCCAGGCCGGCGGAATGACCAGCTCCCGCAGCCGGGCCAGCACCTCCGGATCCCGCACCGGCGCCCCGGACGGATCGACGAACAGCCAACCCCGTCCGCGACGGCGCCGTCCGTACCCCGGTCGACCCGGGTCGCTACGCCGCAACCGCACCGGAGACCCGCACCACCCTCTCCACCTCGGCCACCGCGGCCAACACCTCGTCGAGGTGCAGAGCCGCCATCGTCGGGTGGCTTCCTACCCCGTCCCACCTGGGCCAATCCCCCGCACCGGCCCACAGCACCCGGTGCCGTGGCCGGTCCGGTGGTGGCCCCCAGTGCGCCGGTGGCACCGGCCCGAAGAGGACCACCGACGCGGTGCCGTACCCGGTGGCCAGATGGGCGACGCCGGTGTCCCCGCTGACCACCAACCGGGCGTCGGCCACCAGCGCGGCGAGCCCGCCGAGGTCGGTCCGGCTGGCCAGAACGGCGTCCGAGGTCAGGCCGGCCGCCTCGGCCACCCGGGTCGCCAACTCCCGTTCGTCGGCCGAGCCGGTGAGCAGCACCCGGTGCCCCTGGTCGGTGAGCGCCCGGGCCAGCGCGGCGAACCGCTCGGCCGGCCACCGCTTGGCCGGGATCTTGCTGCCCGGGTGCAGCACCGTGGCACCGCTGGGCAGCCCCGCCGACCCGGGCCGGCGCAGGCTGAGGTCGGCCCGGTCGGCCGGGATGTCGTACCAGGACAGCAGCCGGCACCACCGGTCCACCTCGTGCTCGTCGGCGGCCCAGCGCGGGCCGTCGGCACAGCCGGCGTCCGCGTTGGCGAAGGCGAGCAGCCGACCGGGCCGGGTGGCCGCGAGCAGCCGGTGCGACTGCGGACCGCGGCCGTGCAGGTTGACAGCTACCCGCGGGGCCGACCCGACCCGCAGGGGTCGGTCCAACCCGGTGGTGTCCACCAGCCGGTCCACCCCGCCGACCAGGTCGACCAGCGGAGCCAGCCAGGCCGGCGCGGCGAGCGCCAGCTCCCGCGAGGGAAACGCGGCCCGCAGCGCCCGCAGCGCGGGCACCGCGGTCACCAGATCGCCGACGCCGAGGGCGCGCAGCACGAGGATCACGGGTACGAGGTCTCCTGCTCGGCGCAGACCACCATCTCGCGCACCGCGCAACCGGCCGGCTGGCTGAGCGCGAACATGATCGCGGCGGCGGTGTCGGCGGGCTCGTTGAGGTTCGCGTCCGGCCCCGGCTTGTACTGCGGGTCACGTTCGTCGAAGAACGCGGTGCGCATCCCACCCGGGATGAGCAGGGTGACGCCGACCTGACCGGCCAGCTCGGCGGCGAGGGCTCGGGTGAACCCCACCACCCCGAACTTCGCCGCGCAGTACGCGGTGGCGTCGCTGACCGCCTTGACGCCCAGGGTGGAGGCGACGGTGACGACGCGCCCCCGAGAGGTCAGCAGGAACGGCAGCGCGGCCCGGATCACCGCCGCGGTGGCCAGCAGGTCCACGGCGACGATCCGGTCCCAGGTCTCGCCCGGCAGGTCGGCGAGCCGGCCCGGCACGTCGGTGCCGGCGGCGGTGACCACGGCGTCCAGGCCACCGGCCTGCTCGGCGAGATGCCGGGTGGCCGCCTCGGCGGCGCGCGTGTCGGCCAGGTCGCACTCGGTCCAGGACACCCCGTCGACCGGCGGCTGCCGGTCCAGCACGAGCGGTCGGCCACCGGAGGCGGCCACCGCCGCGACCACGGCGGCGCCGAGCCCGCTGGACCCGCCGGTGACCAGGACGGTGGGCCCGGCACCGGGCCGCGTGGCGGTCATCGGGTCCGCTCCGCGAGCGTGCGGACGATCAGGTCGGTGGTGGACCGACCGTCCAGGTAGGGCACCACCACCGTGTTCCCGCCCCACCGGCGTACGACCTGCGCCTCGGGCAGGGCGGCGGAGGCGTCCCCACCACCGGTGGCGTAGTCGCCGCCCTTGACCCAGACGTCGGGGCGTATCCAGGACAGCGCCGCGTCCGGGGTCGGCTCGTCGAAGATGAGGACCGCGTCGACGCAGCTCAGCGCGGCCAGTAGCCGGCTGCGGTCACCTTCGGACTGCACCGGCCGGTCCGGACCCTTCAACCCGGTCACGCTGGCGTCGGAGTTCAGGCAGACGATCAGGCAGTCACCGAGCTGCCGGGCGGCCTCCAGGGTGGCCACGTGCCCGGCGTGCAGCAGGTCGAAGCACCCGCCGGTGGCCACCACGGTGCCCCCAGCGGCGCGTACCTCGTTGAGGAGCGTGGCGACGGCGGCGACCCCCACCCGGTCAGCCACCGCACCACCTCGTGGTCCGGGCTGGAGAACGCGCGGCCCCGACGTGCTCCCGGCCCGCACCGCCGGCCCCGATGGCGGCAGCGCCGCCGCCACTCCCCCACCCGCCACGTACGCGGACGCCTCGGCGACCGCCACCTGCACCGCCTCGGAGACCAGCGCCCCCTGGGCCAACGCGAGGCTGGCTGCCGCCGCGAACCGGTCGCCGGCACCGCAGGTGTCCCCCTCGGCGCTACCCGGCGTCGGCACCACCAGCGGCGTCGACCCGGCGTGGCAGAGCAGCGCGCCGTCACCGCCCAACGTCACCGCGACCGCGCCGGCCCGCCAGCGCCGCCGCAGCCCCTGGGCGCCGCGCGACGCGGTGGCCAGTCGGGAGGCGCCGGGGAGCGCGGGGACCAACTCGCGCACCTCGGACTCGTTCGGGGTGGCCAGGTGGACGCCGGGCACCGCCGCCGGGCCGCGCGGATGCGGGTCCCACACCACCGGCGCGCGGGTGGCGGCCAACGCGTCGCGCAACGCGGGCTGCCGGGCCACCCCCCGGCCGTAGTCGCTGACCAGCACCGCCGACGCCGCCGCGATGACCCGCAGCACCTCGTCGGAGGGCTGACCCGGCTCCCCGGACGTGCCGCCCCGGTCGTGGCGCAGCAGCACCCGCCCCCGGGCCCGCAGCCGGATCTTCTCCGGCGTCGCGCCGGAGAGGGCCAGGGGGTACACCTGCACGCCGGCGGCGGTGAGCAGAGCGCTCAGCCGCGCCCCGCCGGCGTCGTCGGCGAGCGCGGTCACCAGCACCACCTCGGCGCCCTGCGCGGCGGCGAACACCGCCGCCAGCCCGGCGCCCCCCGGTCGGTCGGTGGCCGCTGTCTCGTCGAGCACCGGCACCGGGGAGTCCGGGCAGAGCCGGTTCACCACGCCTTCCACGTCCCGGTCGAGCAGGGTGTCCCCCAGCACCACCACCGGTCCCCTCACGCTTGCCTCCTCATCCTCACGCGTCGACCTGCTGTCCGGTCCCGCCGTCGAGCACCACCTCGACCCCCACCGGTGCCGGCTCCCCGGGCCCGGGGTGGACGACCGCCGGGTCGCCGACCGCGGCCAGCGCGGCCGGCAACTCCTGTTCGAGGTACTCGCAGAGCAGATGACTGGTCACGAGGTGCAGCTCCTGGACGACCTGGGTGTCCGGGGACGCGACGGCCAGCACGTCGTCGCAGGCGTCGGCGAGCGGATTGGGAGCGACGCCGGTGAGCGCCCAGGTGGTCACCCCGACGTCGCGGGCGGCCCGCGCGGCGGCGACCAGGTTGGCGCTGGTCCCACTGGTGCTCAGCAGCAGCAGGATGTCGCCGGGGCGGCCGTGGGCGCGCACCTGGCGGGCGTACACGTCGGTGTAGCCGTAGTCGTTGGCGATGGCGGTGAGCGCGCTCGTCTCGGCGTGCAACGCGATCGCCGACAGCGGCCGACGATCGTCGCGCAGCTTGCCGACCAGCTCGGCGGTGAGGTGCTGGGCCTCGGCGGCGCTGCCGCCGTTGCCGGCGACCAGCAGGCGAGCACCGGCGGCCAGCCGGTGGGCCAGGTCCGCGCCCCAGCGCGTCAGCTGCCGCTCACACCGCCGGTACGGCACCAGCGCCGCCGCGAGATTCGTCAGGTGGGTGTCCAGCAGGCTGCCCGTCGGCATCAGGCCACCACCCGGGTCGGCCGGCGCACGGCGGCCACCTCGCTGTAGACCTCGACCAGCCGCTCGGCGGTCGCCGCCCACGAGTACCGCGCCCGGGCCCGCTCGCGCGCCGCCGTCGCGTACGCGAAGCGCCTGATCCGGTCGTCGAGCAACCCTCGGATCGCGGTGGCCAGGGCCTGCGGATCCCGGGCCGGCACGAGATCACCGGTCGTCCCGTCGACAACGGTGTCCCGGATGCCACCCACGGCCGTGCCGACGACCGGCACCCCGCAGGCCATCGCCTCCAGCGGGGTCAACCCGAACGGCTCGTACCAGGGCGCCGCGACCAGCAGGTCCGCCGAGCGGTACCAGCGGCCCATCTCCTCCCGGGGCACCGCCCCGACCAGGTGCACCCGGTCGGCCACCCCGCACGACTCGGCGAGGGCCCGCAACCGGCGGGCGTACGGGTCGGTCTCCAACAGCCCCTCGGGTGGGCCGCCGACGACCACGCACTCGGCGTCCGGCACCAACGCCATCGCCCGGACCACCGTCTGGAAGCCCTTGCGCTCGACCAGCCGGCCCACGGTGAGGATCCGGGCCCGTCCCGGTTCCCGCTCGGCGGCCGGTCCGAGCGGGGCGAAGGTGGCGAGGTTGACCCCGGAGGGCACCACCGTCATCCGGGACCGGGGCACCCCCATCCGGACCAGCTCGCCCACCTCGTCGCGGCACTGCGCGACGACCCGGTCGACCGAGCGGCCCAGCTCCCGCTCGTAGGAGATCCGTCGGGCCGGGCTGGTGTCCTGCACCCCCTGGTAGCGGCGCTTCACGGTGCCCAACGCGTGGTACGTCTGCACCACCGGCACCCCGGTCTGCCGGCCGGCGGTCAGCCCGGCCAGACCACTCATCCAGAAGTGCGCGTGGATCACCTCGGGCACCCAGTCGCCGCCGCGCCAGCGTTCGATCAGCCAGGCGCTGAACTCCCGCATGTGCGGCAGCAGCGCGTCCTTGGCCACCGGCTCGGCCGGGCCGGCCGGCACGTGCACCACGTCGTACCCGTCCGGGCTGCGGACGGTCACCGGCAGGTCGGGCGCGTCGCGGCGGGTGTAGACCCGCACCTCGTGCCCGGCGGCGGCGAGCGCGGCGGACAGCTCCGCGACGTGCGTGTTCTGGCCGCCGGCATCCTCCCCTCCGAGGACGGCGAGCGGGCTGGCGTGCTCCGAGATCATCGCGATCCGCATACTTCCTCCTCCAGCAGCCGGTCCCAGTCAGCGAGGAAACGGTCGAGGCCGTACCTGTCGCGTGCGGCGGTTCGCGCCGCCGCCCCGGCCTGACGCGCGGTCGCCGGTTCGGTGATGAACCGGCGGGCGGCGTCGAGCAGGGTGTCGGTCCGGGTGGCCAGCGCCCCCGCCTGCGGGGGCACCGCCATCACCGCCTCGGTGGTGGCGAGCGCGACGACCGGCATGCCGATCGCCATCGCCTCGATGAGGCTCAGCCCGAGGGAGGTCCACCGGCACAGGTGCAGGTACGCCCGCCGCCGGGCCAGTTCGACGTGCATCCGCTCCTGGGGCACGTCGTCGTGGCTGGTGAGCCGGTCGGCGGGCAGCCCCAGGTGGTCGGCCAGACCGGCGACCCCCATGCCGAACACGTCCAGCGGCGCGATCTCGGCGAACTGGGGCAGCAGGTCGGTGCCGGTGACCCGGCCCCGCCGTACCGGCTCGTTGATCACCACAGCGAGCCGGTCCAACTCGCCCGTGTAGGACGCCGAGGGGGCGACGATGCCGTGGTCGACAACTCTGGTGCGGGTGGCGCCGGTGTCCCAGAAGATCTGGTTGAACCCGGTGACGTGGGCGATGAGCAGGTCGTCGCGGTCGGCCATCGGGTGGCGGGTGTTGGGCACGTCGCCCTTGGGGGTGTTGTGTTCGACGTAGATCGCCGGAAGGTCGCGGCCCGGGCGGCGCCGAAGCCACTCCTCGGCCCGGTCGAGCTCCTCGGGGCGTTGCAGGATCACCAGGTCCACGTCGGCGCTCGGCAGCTCCTGCGGGCTGACCTCGACCGCGTTGTCCGGCCACGGGTAGGTGCGGGCCCGGCCGAGACCGTACGGCCCGCGGTCGGGTGTGGTGGGAATCAGGTAGCGGTGGCTGCCGTGCACGAACGACGTGGTCCACGAGCCGTGCACGTGCCAGAGCAGGATGTTCATCGGCCGCCACCACCGCTGACCGCGAGCGTCCGGAGCGCGTCGACCACCTGCTCCGGGTCGATGCCGCTGAGGCAGGGGTGCCCGGGGACCGGGCAGCTGGCCGCCCGGGTGTCCCGGCAGGGTCCGGCGGCGTCGCCGAGCCGGACGGCGGGCACCCGGTAGGGCCCCCACTGTCCGAACGGAACTGTCGGCGCGAAGAGACTCACCACCGGCACTCCGGTGGCGGCGGCCAGGTGCGCGGGCCCGGTGTTGCCGACCACGACCGCGCTGGCGTCCGCGACGATCGCGGCCAGCCCGGCCAGGTCGGTGCGACCGCCCAGGTCGGTGCCGCCGACCGCGGCGACCCGGGCGGTGACAGCGCGTTCGTCCGGGCCGCCGGTGACCAGCACCCGGTGCCCGGCGTCGGTCAACGCCCCGGCGATCCGGGTCGCCAGCTCCGGCGGGCAGGCCCGGCTCGACGCGGCCGACCCGGGGTGCAGCACCACGTACCCCGGGTCGCCGAGGTCGGCCGGGCGCGGCGGCACGGCGTCCCGGCGCAGCCGGAGCACGGGTTCGTCGCCGTCGGGCAGTCGGTGGCCGGCGGCGGCGGCGAGGGAGAGGGCGCGTTCGGGTTCCGGGACGCCCACCGGCACCCGGTGCCGGACATCCAGCAGCGAGCCCGGGTAGTCGTCGCTGATCGCCGCGATCCGGTCGATCCCCGCCATCCGCAGCAGCAGCGCCAACGGCAGGGCGGACTGGTGGAACGAGGTGAACACCACCGCCTGGTCCGCGCCAATCGCGCCCAGCCGCGCGGTCAGGTCCCGGACGGCCTGCGGATCGACCGGCCCCGGTGTGGGGTCGATCCACGGCAGCGGATGCTCGATGATCTCGTCGACGCCGGGCAGCAGGTTGGCGGCGGCCCGACCGCGCGGCCCGCACAACAGCACCACCCGCTGCGCTCCGGCCGCCACGGCGCGGATCGCCGGGCCGGTGACCAGCACGTCGCCCGCCGAGTCCGAGCGGACCACCAGCGCCGTCCGTACCGGTTCGGTGGGTGTGGTCGCCGGCTGCACGGCCTGTTGCCGGCGCAGGATCTCGTGCACCGCCGACGGCAGGTCGGTGGCCACCCACCCGGCGGCGGCGATCTCCTCCGGTCGGGTCACCGGGGTGGGCACCAGCACGCCCGCCGCCCCGGCGGCCAGCGCCGCGGCGACGTCCCGGCCGATGTCGCCCACCAGCACGCACCGGGACGCGGTGGTGCCCAGCTCGCGGGCGGCGGCGTGCACCAGACCGGGTGCCGGCTTGCGGCAGTCACATCCGTCGGCGTCGTCGTGCGGGCAGACCAGCCACGCGTCGAACCGGCCCAGCAGCTCCTCGACGCGGGCGTGCACCGCCCGCATCTGCTCCCCGGTGAAGTAACCCCGGGCCAGGCCCGACTGGTTCGTGACGACCGCCAGCCGCAGCCCGGCCGCGCGCAGCCGGTCCAGCGCCGCCCGGGCGCCCGGCACCGGGCGCACCTTCTCCGGGTCGCCGTTGTACGGCACGTCCTCGATCAGGGTGCCGTCCCGGTCCAGCAGCACCGCGTCGTACAGGACGGGCCGGGGGCTTGCGACAGACCCGGAACCGGCGCGGTCAGCAGCGGCGTACACCTGGGCTGACCTGCGCTGATACGGATCCTCCTGGTCCTGTCGCACAGGCGGCGGGTTCCCTGCGCCCCGAGGAGTAAACGTCGTCGTCGAGGCGGTGGGCCAGCGCGCCGCGGTGCCCCGGGTCGGCCTTACCCGCCGTGCCGGAGAAGCTAACCCCGTCGGCCGTTAGCCACTGCCGTGCCCCGGGTATGGAATCCCGGTGGCGATTGTGGAGAAAGTGATCGACGCTCCCCCGCAGCGGGTGTTCGACGTGCTCGCTGACGGATGGACGTACAGCGACTGGGTGGTCGGCACCGCGCACATGCGCGACGTGGACGACGCCTGGCCCCGGGTCGGCAGCCAACTGCACCACCGTGCCGGGCCCTGGCCGTTCTCCCTGCAGGACGCCTCGACGGTGCTGGTCTGCGAACCGCCGCACCGGCTCGTGCTCAAGGCCGGTCTCTGGCCGGCGGGTGAGGCGATCGTGGCCTTCACCCTGGAGCCGGTGGGAGGGGGAGCCACCCGGGTCCGCATCGGGGAGGACTTCGCCGCCGGCCCGCTGCGCTGGGTCCACAACAAGCTCAACGATCTGGTGTTGCACCGGCGCAACCGGGAGACGTTGGCCCGGCTCTCCGACATCGCCACCCGGCAGAAGGGGTGAGCGTGACGCGGACCGTGGTGGTGACCGGCGCGAGCGCCGGCGTCGGCCGGGCCGTCGCCCACGCGTACGCGGCGCGCGGCGCCCGGCTGGCGCTGTTGGCCCGGGGCGAGGCGGGCCTGGCCGCCGCCGAGCGGGAGTGCCGGCTGCGCGGCGCGACCGACGTGCGCGTGTACCGGGTCGACGTGTCCGACGCGGGCGCGGTGCAGCGGGCCGCCGACGACGTGGTGCACCGGTGGGGTGGCATCGACGTGTGGGTCAACAACGCGATGGTGTCGGTGTTCGCGTCCGCCTGGGAGATTCCGGCGCGGGAGTTCCACCGGGTCACCGCTGTCACCTACCTGGGCACGGTGCACGGCACGCTCGCCGCGCTGCGGCACATGCGGGCGCACGGGCGGGGCACGATCGTGCAGGTGGGCTCGGCGTTGGCCTACCGGGGCATCCCGCTGCAGTCGGCGTACTGCGCGAGCAAGCACGCAGTGCAGGGGTTCAACGACTCGCTGCGCGCCGAGCTGCTGCACGACTGCCCGGGGGTGAAGGTGTCGATGGTGCAACTGCCGGCGATCAACACGCCGCAGTTCTCCTGGGTCCGTACCCGGCTGCCCCGGCATCCGCAGCCGGTGCCGCCGATCTTCACTCCGGAGCTGGCCGCCCGGGCCATCGTGTGGGCGGCGGACCACGGCACCCGGGAGTTGAACGTGGGTGGCCCGACCTGGCAGGCCCGGCTGGCCGACGCGCTGGTCCCCGGCCTGCTCGACCGGAAGCTGGCCCGCGACGGGTACGACAGCCAGCAGACCGGCGCCACTATCGATCCGGCGACCTGGCGTGACAATCTGGACCACCCCGGCGACGCGGACACCGACCGGGGCGCGGCCGGGGTGTTCCGCCACCAGGCACGTGACCGTTCCGCTGCGTTGTGGGTGAGCACCCACAAGCCGGCGCTCTCCGGTGTCGCGCTCGCCGTCGCGACGCTCGCCCTCGGCGCTGTCGCTCGCCGTCGGCGCTGACCGGCACAAGCCCCCTGACCAGGGCTGCTGCCCCGGGACGCGGTGGACGACGACGGTCCGCAACGCCCGGGAGGGGTGCCCCCTCGGTGCGAATGCGGCAACTGGATACCCTTTCCATGACCCATGTCCGCAAACCGAGGATGACCGACATGATCCAGCCGGTGCAGTTGCCGTCGCCGTGGCGGGACGCACGCCTGACCGTCGTCGTGCCCACGTACAACGAGGCGGGCAACCTCCCGGCGCTGGTCGAGCGGCTGCTCGCGCTGCCGCTGCCGGGGCTGCGCATCCTCGTCGCCGACGACAACTCCCCCGACGGCACCGGGGAGGTGGCCGACAAGCTGGCCATCGAGAACCCCGACCGGATCGAGGTCGTGCACCGCGCCGGCAAGGAAGGCCTCGGCCGGGCGTACGTGGACGGGATGAGTCGGGCGGTCGCGGGCGGCGCCGAGTACGTGGCGCAGATGGACGCCGACCTCTCGCACCCGCCGGAGGCGCTGCCGGGAATGCTGGGTGCGCTGCTGTCCACCCAGGCCAGCGTGGTGATCGGTTCCCGGTACGTGCCCGGTGGCGAGCTGGACGAGAACTGGCCGCTCTACCGCCGGGCGCTCAGTGGCTGGGCGAACCTCTACGTGCACACGCTGCTGCGGGTGCGCATCCGGGACCTCACCGCCGGCTTCAAGGTCTGGCGGGCCGACGCCCTGCGCGACATCGACCTGGAGCGGGTGCAGTCCAACGGCTACAGCTTCCAGGTGGAGATGCACTACCTCGCCACCAAGCTGGGGCACACCATCCTGGAGGTGCCGATCCGCTTCGAGGAGCGGCGCGACGGCGTCTCCAAGATGACCACCGCGACCAAGGTGGAGAGCGCCCTCATGCCCTTCCGCCTGCGCAGCAAACACCGCAACGTAACCCGCTAACAGTGCAGGGGTGCGTGGTGCCTGGCGCGGGGGCGGTCAGGCCGGGTAGATGGCCCTGTGGGCGGTGGCGATGGTTGCGGCGTAGGCGCGGCCGGTGAGCGCACGGTCGCGGGCCAGCGCCGCGCGGGCCGCGTTCGCACCCGGCGCGCCGTGCACCCCGCCGCCCGGGTGCGCCGACGAGCTGGCCAGGAAGAGCCGGTCCACCGGGGTGTCCGCCCGGCCCAGGCCAGGGATCGGGCGCAGGAAGAGCTGCTGGTACGCGGCGGCCGTCCCGCCGCCGAGCGCGCCGCCGACCAGGCTGGGGTTGCCCTCCTCCAGATCGGCCGGCGAGGCCACGTGCCGGCCCACGATCAGGCGCCGGAAACCCGGTGCCGCGGCCTCCAGCACGTCCTCCATCCGCTGCACGTGCCCGGCCACGTCGTCGGCCCGCCAGGTCCGCCGGAACGGCAGATGGGTGTACGACCAGAGCGACTCGGTGCCCGGCGGGGAGTGGCTCGGGTCCGCCACCGACATCTGCCCGACCAGCAGGAACGGGTCGCGGGGCAGCTCACCACGGGCCAACTCGCCGGCGTAGTGGGTGAGCCCGTTCAGGTCCGCGCCGAGGTGCACGGTGCCGGCGCCGGCCACCTGCCGGTTCGTCCACGGCACCGGCGCGGAGAGCGCCCAGTCCACCTTCAGCGTGGAGCCGTCCCACCGGAAGTGCGCCAGGTCCTCCACCAGCCGCGACGGCAGCGCCGCCGGGCCGACCAGGTCGAGGTAGAGCGCCGGCGCCGGGACGTCGGCGAGCACGGCCCGCCGGGCCCGCCACAGCGCGCCCCCGACGGTGCGGACCCCCATCGCCCGGCCCCGGGCGGTGAGCACCCGGTCGGCCCGCGCGCCGTAGATGATCGTCCCGCCGCGCCCCTGTAGCCGGTCCACCAGCGCGTCGGTGATCCGCTGCGCGCCGCCGTCGGGCACCGGCCAGCCGACCTGCTGGCCGAGCATGGCCAGCAGCCAGCCGTACACCCCGGAGCCGGCCTCCTCCGGGGAGAGGTCGGTGTGCAGGGCGCAGCCGGCCAGCAGGGCCGGCCCGCCGGGTCCGTCGAAGAGTTCGTCGCCAAGTTTGCGGACCGGCACGACAAGCCGGCGGGCGAGTCGCAGCGCGCCAGCGACCCGCAACCGTCGCAGCAGGCCCAGCCCTCCGCGTACCGGCGGGAACGGCGCGGTGATCGCGTCCAGCATCGGCTCGGCCACGTCGAGCCACTCGGCGTACGCGTTCAGCCACCGCTTGCCGTCACCGGGAGCGAACTGCTCCAGCGACGCGGCGGTGGCGTCCGGGTCCCGGTTGATCACCGCGGCCCGGCCGTCGGGCAGCAGGTGGGCCAGCACGTCCGGGGCGTGTCGCCACGACAACCCGTGTCGATCCAGGCCGAGGGCGCCCAGCACCGGTGAGGCGTACCCGAGGGGGTAGAACGAGCTGTAGAGGTCGCTCAGGTAGCCGGGCGCGGTGACCCGAGCGGAGCGGACCGCGCCGCCGGGCGTCGCGGTCGCCTCCAGCACCACCACGTCCCAGCCGGCGTCGGCCAGCAGGTTGGCCGCCACCAGGCCGTTGTGCCCGGCACCGATGATGACGGCGTCCGCGCTCTGCGCGACGGTGGTTGTCATCGGATCCGCCTACCCGGCGCGCAACCGGGCGAAACGCGTTTGCCTCGCCGGGGCCGGGGCATCCAGCGCCGCATGTACACGGTTGCGCAGCTGGTGGGCGGGGTGTGGGGTGCGGGCGGCGACGGCGGCGAACTGGTCGTGCGTGATCCGGCGGACGACCAGCCGGTGAGCACGGTGCCGGTGGCCACCGCCGACGAGGTGGGCAAGGCGACCCAGGCGGCCCGCAACGTGGCGGCCCAGTGGGCGTCGACCGCGCCGGCGGAACGGGCGGCGGTGCTGCACCGGGCCGCGGACGCGGTGGAGGCGGTCGTCGAGGAGTTGTCGGCGGCGGTCACCGCGGAGATGGGCAAGCCGTTGGCGGACGCCCGTGGCGGCGTCGAGGCGGGGATCGGCACCCTGCGACAGTATGCGGAGCTAACACCGCTGCGCGGCGGGCGCACCCTCAACGGCGAGCCCGACGCGCTGGACTTCCTGACCCCGCAGCCCCGCGGGGTGGTCGCGGCGATCACCCCCTGGAACGACCCGGTGGCGGTCTCCTGTGGGCTGCTCGGCGCGGCTCTGGTGACCGGGAACGCGGTGCTCTACAAGCCGAGCGAACGGACCCCGGCGACGGGTTGGCTGCTGGCCCGCGCACTGGACCAGGCGCTGCCCCCCGGGGTGTTGTCGCTGCTCACCGGCGGCCCGGAGGTGGGTGCGGCGCTGGCGGCGCAGGAGGTCGACGTGGTGGCCCACGTCGGCGCGACAGCGACCGGCCGGGCGATCGCCGCCGCCGCGGCCCGCACCGGCGCGAAGGTGCTCCTGGAGAACGGGGGCAGCGATCCGTTGGTGGTGGACGCGGGCGTCGACCCGCAGTGGGCGGCGGAGCAGGCCGCGCTCGGCGCGTTCGCCAACGCCGGGCAGATCTGCGTGGCGGTGGAGCGGCTCTACGTGCACCGGGAGGTGGCCGACGACTTCGTGGCCGCGCTGGTGCGACGCGCCGAGGCGCTGCGGGTCGGGTCGGGCCGGGACCCGGGCACCGAGTTGGGCCCGCTGGTCGACCGCCGGCACCGGGACCACGTGCACGGGCAGGTGGCGGCGGCGGTGGCCGACGGGGCGCGGGTGCGCACCGGCGGAGAGGTGCCGGCCGGGCCGGGCGCGTTCTATCCGGCGACCGTCGTCACGGACTGCCGCCACGACACGGCGCTGGTCCGGGAGGAGACGTTCGGGCCGGTCGCACCGGTGGTGGTGGTCGACTCGTTCGACGAGGCGTTGCGCTGCGCGGCGGACTCCCCGTACGGGCTGGCGGCCACCGTGTTGACCCCGTCGATGAGTCACGCGCAGCGGGCCTGGCGGGAGCTGCCGGTGGGCACCGTCAAGATCAACGCGGTGTTCGGGGGCGCGCCGGGCGGTGCCGCGCATCCGCGCCGGGGCAGTGGGCAGGGCTTCGGGTACGGCCCGGAGCTGCTGGACGAGTTCACCGCCACCAAGGCGGTGCACATCGAGGCGCCGGGTGGCGGGCACTGGTAGGACAGCACGGGCGGACGCAGGGGTGGCGCGTCCGCCCGTACCGCGTCGGTGGTGCTCCGGTGCGGCGCGGTCAGTTCCCGCGGGCCTTGCGGGTGGCGCGGTCGTTGGCCTTCTCGATGGCCGTGACCAGCTCCGGCTTGGTCATGCCCGATCGGCCGGGTACGTCGAGTTTGCGGGCCACCGACATCAGGTGGTCCTTGGTGGCGTTGGCGTCCACGCCACCCGCCGTGGGGGCCCGTCGTTCCGGCCCGCCACCGGCGGCCTGCTGGTCGCTGGGGCCCTTGCGGCCCTTCGGCTCCCAGTGGTCGCCCACCTTCTCGAACTGGTGCTTCACCGCGGCGAAGGCGGTGCGGTGCGCCCGCTCCCCCTCGCCGTAGGTCTCGACCGCCGAGTCGTGCGTCTTCTCCCAGGTGCGCTGCGCCTTATCCGGGGAGCGCCGCAGCGTGCTGGGCAGGTCTTCGCGCCCGGGCATCTCGTCCTCCTCCGTGTCGACAGGGTCACTGTGACCGTTCCCCGGTGACGCGGCGGCAAACCATAGCGGCGTCGGCCGGCCCGGGGGTGGGGTTTGTCGATTTACCCATCCGGGTACCGCCGGGCCAGGCCAGACCGGACGACCGGTCATCCGGCGGCCGGGGCGCAGGGAGCGGGCGATGACGACCACGGAGCCCGGTACCACCCTCGACGGCACAGCGGGCCGCCGGGTGCCGCGACGGATACGGCAGCTGAGCTGGCGAACCTGGCGTGGGGTGCTGGTTCGCAGCGCGCAGAAGTTCGTCACCGACAACTGCTCCGACTGGGCCGCCGCGCTCACCTACTACGGCGTCCTGGCGCTCTTCCCGTCCGCCATCGTGGTGGTGGCGCTGGTCGGCCTGGTCTCCAGCGGCGAGCAGACCGTCGACACCGTTGTCGACCTCGCCAACCAGGTGGGCGTCGGGGCGGTGCTGACCGACGACAAGGATGGCGTGATCGGGGTGATCCGCGCCGTGGTGCTCGAGCAGAGCAACCCCAAGCTGTTGCTGAGTTTCGGCCTGCTCGGTGCGCTCTGGTCCGCGTCGGGTTTCATCGGCGCGTTCACCAGGGCCTCGAACGCGGTGTACGGGGTGACCGAGGGTCGCCCGGTCTGGAAGCTCCGGCCTCTGCAGATCGGCCTGGCGGCGATCACGCTGGTGCTGCTCGCGGTGGTCGCTCTCGGCCTGATCGTCAGCGGGCCGGTCACCGACGCGGTCGGCGACCTGATCAACGCCGGCGGCCTGGCCCGCACCACGTGGAGCGTGGCGAAGTGGCCGGTCCTCGCCATGATCATGATGGTGCTGCTGTCCCTGCTGTTCTGGATCGCGCCGAACGTGCGCCAGCCCCGGTTCCGCTGGCTCACCCCGGGCGGCGCGGTGGCCCTGCTCTCCTGGGCGGCGGCCTCCTTCAACTTCGGCCTCTACGTGGCCAACTTCGGCTCGTACGACACCACCTACGGCAGCCTCGGCGCGGCCATCGCGTTCCTGGTCTGGCTCTACCTGTCGAACTCGGCGCTGATGCTGGGCGTGCAGATCAACGCCGAGGTGCAGCGCGGGCGGCAGTTGCAGGCCGGCGACCCGGACCCGGAGGAGCCTGTGCTGCCGCCGCGCCGACCGGCCGACGAGTGAGGTCCCGTTCGGCGGTGACGTCCGGTTCGTCGCCGGGCCGAGGGCCGGTTCGTAACCCGGTGCCGGTTTAGCGGGCGGGGTGCCGGGTAGCGCAGAAGGCATGGAGCGTGGCAACAGCAAGCACGGACCGAGGATCGACGAACAGATGAGTCAGGAGGTCAGCGGCCTGGTACAGGGGCCGGGGACCGGTGGCTCTCGAGTCGACGAGTTCCGGGTTCCGGAACCGGCCGGTGAGGACCAACCGGAGGCGACCACCGCCCCGGCCGGCGATACGCGCACCGGCGCCCCGCAGGGGATGAGCTCGACGGACGTCGAGCAGCGCAGCCGGCTCGGCCGGTTCATCTCGATGAGCGCGCTGCCGGGCGACCGCCTGGTGCTCATCGCCAGCGCCCGCGAGAACGAGGCGCCCGACGACATCGTGGCGGCGCTGGAACGGCTGCCCGAGGGCACCGTCTACCAGACCGTCTCCGAGGTGTGGGCCGCGCTCGGCAACAAGAACGAGACGACTCGCTGGTGAGAAGGATCGCCCCCGATCCACCACCCACCAGCTGCTGAAGGAGGTTTCCCCGATGAGTGGCGTTACCGAACACGTAGACGTTTCCGTGCCCGTCCGCACCGCGTACGACCAGTGGACGCAGTTCGAGGAGTTTCCCGAGTTCATGGAGGGCGTGCAGGAGGTCCGGCAGCTCTCCGACACGATGACCCACTGGACTGTGGACATCGCCGGGGTGAAGCGCGAGTTCGACGCGGAGATCACCGAACAGCTCCCCGACGAGCGGGTCGCCTGGCGGTCCACCGGCGGCGCCCAGCAGGCCGGCGTGGTGACCTTCCACCGCTTGGACCAGGACAAGACCCGGGTCACCCTGCAACTCGAGTTCGAGCCGCACGGTGTCGTCGAGCAGGCCGGCGACAAGCTCGGCATCGTCGACCGGCGGGCCAAGGGCGACCTGGAACGGTTCAAGACCTACATCGAGCGGCGTGGTCAGGAGACCGGTGCCTGGCGCGGGCAGGTGGACCGCCCGCAGCCGTGACGCTGAGCAGTGACCGGAGATGGCCGTCGGGGTTCCCGGCGGCCATCGCCGTGTCCGAGCCTGTTTGCGATCATCGTGCCCGGGTACGGCTGGAGGTATGACCGACGACAGCATCAGGGTGTGGCGGGACGAGGAGCGGCTTCCGTTGGAGGAGTTGGAGCGCGCCGTGTCGGGCTCCAGCCTCGACGGGCAGGCCGACGACGTGACGGGCAACGACGCCGGCGAGGAGGCCGCGTTCGGGCACGGTGCGGCCGCGTCGGACCGCGAGGGGCAGGCCCGGGGCAACAGCCGGGAGGCCACCGACCCGCAGCGCGCCTACCGCCCGTCCACCACCGGCAGGACCGGGCCGGACGTCTGACCCGCGCTCCCGATCTGGTCGGACGCGGGCGGCTCGGTGGCGGGTCGGCGCGTACCCCACTCGTGCAGCGCGATCAGCGCCAGCGCGAGCACCAGCAGGGCCGAGCCCAGCACCTGCACCGACGTGTTGCCGATCAGCACGCCCAGCCCGGCCGGGACGAGCGCCGCGCCGATGCCCGCGGCACCGATCTGCAGCCCGATGGCCCGGTCCGCGTGCGCCACCCCGACCCGTTCGGCGGTGGTGAGGGTGAGCAGCGGAAACACCGGCGCGGCGGCGAAACCGACAACGACCAGGCCGAGCACCGCCAGGACGGCCGGCCCGGGTACCGCGATCAGCGCCGCGCCGACCGCCATTCCGGCCAGGCTGACGCGCAGCACCAGCCCCGCCCCCAGGCGCTCGGCGACCAGACCCTGCACGACCCGGCCGACGAAGAGACTGCCCCAGTACGCGGAGACGCAGCCGCCGGCCACCGCCGCGCTCAGCCCTCGCCCCTCGGTGAGCAGCAGGAACGCCCACAGCCCGGCGGACACCTCGATCGCCACGTACAGCACGAAGGCGAGCGTCCCGGACCAGACCGCCGGCAGCCGCAGCGTCTCCCCGATCGGAACCCGGACGACCGGTGCCGGCCCGCCATCAGTGGCGGAGAGCCCGGCCTGGGCGGTCGTGCCCGCCTCGGCGCCGGCCGGGACGCCCCGGTGCCAGGCCCGCACGGTGAGCGCGAACGCGGCGGCGAGGACGAGCTGGGCGGCGGCGATGATGCCGTACCCCCAGCGCCAGCCGAGCCCGGTGCTCAACACCCCGGTCATGATCAGTGGGCCGATCGCCACGCCGAGGCCGAAGAAGGCGTGCAACCAGTTCATGTGGCGCGGCCCGAAGGCCCCGGCGGCGTACGCGTTGAGCCCGGAGTCGACAGCGCCGGAGCCGAGCCCGAGCAGCAGCGCACAGCCCACCAGCACCACCAGCACGGGGCTGGTCGCGTAGCCGGTCAGCGCCAGGCTGGCCAGCAGGGTGCTGCCGGCGAGCAGCGCGCCCACGCCGACCCGGGCCAGTGTGAAGCCGGCCAGCACGCTTGAGGTGAG
The DNA here is from genome assembly GCF_029809455.1 of Micromonospora sp. DH14. NCBI lineage: Bacteria > Bacillati > Actinomycetota > Actinomycetes > Micromonosporales > Micromonosporaceae > Micromonospora > Micromonospora sp. DH14. The sequence goes on from NZ_JARVKT010000010.1 coordinate 123,559, forward strand.
GTAGCCGACGGTGCCGGCGGTGAGCACCCAGCCGACCGCCTCGGTCGGCACGTCGAAGTCGGCCCGGATCGAGGGCCAGCCGACGCCGAGCAGACCGTCGGGCAGGCCGAGACTGACGAACGCGAGGTACGCGAGCAGGAGCAGTGCGGCGCGGGGGCGCGCGGGCGGGGTGGACACGAGTCACCATCCTGCCGCAGGGGCACCCTAGCGCCGTCGGCACCCGACCGCTCGCGGCGCAAAGAAGTCGTGTCCGTACGGTTGGGAAAACGGACAGCTCATCCAGAATCGGCCGATCGGAGGACGGCAAACCGGCGGGTTCGCGTAAGAATTTCGGGATGCATCAAGGCTCCGGAATCCTCTCCACGCGTCAGCGCCGGCTCGCCTGGCTCGGCTTCCTGCTCGCCGCGCTCCAGGCCCCCGTGTCCGCCTGGCTCGTCACCGACGAGTCGTGGCTGTTCAGCCTCTGCGTCGCGCTGATGGTGGCCACCGTGATCATCGCCGACGACGCGGCGCGGCGACGCCCCGCCGACGCGACCAGCGACTAGTCCCCACCGCCCGGCCGGGCCTCGTGGCCCGGCCGGCCCCGGCTCCGGCGGCGTTCCTTCATCTCCGCCTCGTACAGGTGGCGCCGCCCGCCCACCAGCTCGTCGCGGGCCTGCTGATCCAGCTCCCGGAACACCGCGTGGTAGCCGTCGTCGAAGTCCTCGACGATCTGGAAGGTCCACCGTCCGGCGATGACGTTGCGACCGCGCAGTTCCGTGCCGATCCGGTCGGCGAGGTGCGGGTGACCCGCGGCACGGAACTGCTCCACCGCGTCGTCGAGCATCAGGTCGGCATGGCCGATCAACTGGTGCATCGAGTAGAGGTGCCCCCGGGCCCGCTCCACACACTCCAACGCCTCGCTGAGCTTGCCGAGCGCCGCGACGGTGGCGTCGCTGACCCCGTCCGGCCGCTGGTGCCGCTCGTCGGGTCCGTCCGTCCGCTGTCCCATCCGTGCCTCCGTGCCGGGTGCCGCTGTCCGTGGGTGGTTCTCCTGCTGCCCCGTCTGTGCCGGATCAACCCCCCAGGTCAGCGGCGATCGCCCCAGTGGCGCAGGTGACATCCACCGAGCGGACGAGGCCGACGCGGTGACCGGTCGGTTAGCCTCGGTCACCATGCGTGTGCCGTTCAACCGGGTCGCCTCCCGTACCGCCGTCGACTCGGCGCGGTCCACCCTGGCCGCCCTCACCGTCTCCGTGGGCACTGTCGGGCTCGCCGCCGCCGCCGCGCGACCGGGGCTGCTGGCCCAGGTCGACCAGCACGCGGCGGCCGTTCGGGACAGCCTCGACGGTGACCGCACGCCGCTGACCTCCGCGGCGCTCGCCGGCTACGCCGAGGGCGTGCGCGCCGCCGCCCTGGAGCACGGGTGGACGCCGCCCAGCGGGCCGGTGGACTGGAGCCACCCGGAGTGGCTGCTCACCCGCCTGCTCGCGGTCTGCGCGTTGGCTCGCGCACTCGACCGGGACTGACCCGACCCGCGAAGGGAGGGCGTCCCGCGCCGTACGCGGAACACCCTCCCCACCGTCGTGCCGTTACGCCCGTTACGAGCGGTACTGCTGGGCTTCGTCCACCCGAGGCATGGCCTGGGTGCGGTCACCCCCGCGGTCGGCCATCTGCCGCTCCACGTCACTACGCCCGGCCGACGTGGCCTGACGCTGCTGTTGCACCGCCCGGGCCTCCTGGGCCGCCCGGTGCAGCCAGCCGTCCCAGCGGTTCTGCATCGGCTTCACGAGACCACCGCCGACGCCGACGATCAGGATGCCGGCCACCGTGGCGAGCACCGCGATCAGCACCGGAGTGGTCACCGTGGTGGCGATACCCACCTGGTTCAGGGCGGCGATCACGCCGAGCGCGATGATGAAGATCGCCGTCAGGTCGGCCAGGACCTTGCCGTACGAGAGCCCGCCCAGCGCCCCGGTGACCAGATCCCGCACCGCGTTGGCGATCGCGGCCGCCACCACCACGATGACGATCGCGATGAACGCACGCGGCAGCCAGGCCACCACGCCGCTGATCAGGTCACTGATCGCGTTGGGCCCCCAGACTCCGAAGGCGAACTGCAGCGTGAACAGCAGTACGGCGTAGTACGCCAGTCTGGCCAGGATGTCGCTGGCGTCGTACTTCGTTCTCTCCAGGGCCCGTTTGATGCCACCGCGTTCGACCGCCTGGTCGAAGCGCACCCGTTCCAGCACCGTATCCACGATCTTGAGGACGGCTCTGGCGATGAGCCAGCCGACCACGAGGATGACGATGAAGGCCACTGCCTTCGGGATGAAGAGCAGCACCGACCTCCAGGTGTCGGCGATGGCATCGCCGATGTCGGCCTGCCGGACCGCGAGGGTTTTCAGCATGATGTCCCTCCTGTCGCATGGACTGCGCCGGGCGCATACCCGGCAACCGGTCCGGCAGTCCGCGCAGCGCGCCGCGTTTTTTGCGACAGACCTCCGGACAGGGGCCCTGAACTGCCCGAACGGCCACCTCGACGGACGCGGCGACGGCCCGCCGCCGTGGTCGGATGCCTTTTCCGTCCGGCCGACTAGGCTGCGAACATGCCAGGAACGGTCGGACGGGTCCCCTCGCCAGCGACTCCGGGCCCGGACGCACCCACCGGGCCCGGCCCGGCTGTCGGCCTGCTGGCCCACGACTGGGCCGACACCCCGCTGGGCCCACCCGACGAGTGGGACGTCGCGGTGCGGGCCGTGGTGGAGATGATCCTCGCCTCGCCGATGCCGATGGCCCTGGCGTACGGCGACGACCTCGTCCTGCTCTACAACGCGGGTTACGCCGAGTTGCTGGGCAGCAAACACCCGGGCGCCTTCGGCCGACCGGCCGCCGAGGTGTTCGCGGAGATCTGGGCCCTGCCCGGCGTCGGTGCGGTGATCGAGCGCTGCTACCGGCAGGGCGTGCCCTTCCTGGAGAAGGAGTCCACCCTGCCACTGGTGCGTGGGCACTCCGCGACGGTGGAACAGGCGGTCTTCACCAGGGGTTACTCGCCGGTGCGGGACAGCGTCGGGCAGATCGTCGGCGTGTTGGCGGTGGCGGCCGAGACCACCCACGTCACCGGGCAGTTGCAGAGCCTCAGCGAGGTGGCCGCCGCGCTCGCCGGCACCCTCACCCTCGACGACGTGGCCCGGGTGGCGCTGCGGTACGCGATCACCACGTTCGACCCCGACCAGGCCGCTTTCGCTGTCGACGAGGGCGGCGGCGGCTGGCGCATGGTGCGTCGGGTCCGTGGCGAGTTGCTGGACGAGGCCGACGAGCGGCTTCCCCCGCTCTGGCGGCGCGCGCCGGCGGACTGGCCGGCCCCCGTGGTGCAGGCGGCCCGCTCCGGCGGTCCGTCGTTCACCGGCGACGGGCAACCACTGCGCGACACCGCCGTGGACCGCCACGACCAGAAGATCCGCGCGATGGCGGCCCTGCCGCTGGGCACCTCGGTGGTCCGCGGCGGGCTGGCGGTCGGCTACCAGGTTCCGCACACCTGGTCACCGGCCGAGCGGGCGCTGCTGGCCGCCTCGGCCGAGCTGATCGGCCAGGCCGCGGAGCGGGCCCGCCGGTTCGAGACCCAGCACGGCACGGCCCAACTGTTGCAGCGCAGCATGTTGCCGGAGCACCTGCCGGACCTGCCCCGGCTGCGTATCGCGGCCCGCTACGACCCGGGCGTGGACGGCAACGCGGCCGGCGGCGACTTCTACGACGCGTTCCTGCTGCCCAACGGCTCGCTCGGCGTGGTGCTGGGCGACGTCGCCGGGCACGACGTGCAGGCCGCCGCGCGGATGGGGCAGGTCCGGGCCGCGCTGCGCGCCCTGGCCCTGGCCGACCCGGCACCCGACGCGGTCCTGGCCGGCCTGGACCGGCTGGTGACCAGCCTCGGCGCGGAGGCCGGCACCCACGAGCTGTTCGTGACAGTGGCGTTCGGGGTGATCGACGCGGAGCGGCGGGAGCTGACACTCTCCAGCGCCGGTCACCCCGCCCCGCTGATCCGCCGCGGCGACCCGGACGGCCGGTTCCACGCCGAGTACGTCGACGTGCCCGCCGGGCCGCCGCTGGGGCTGGGCGGTCGGCCGGGCACCACGACCGTGGCGTTCCGTCCGGGAGACACTCTGCTTCTGTTCAGCGACGGGGTGGTGGAGCGCCGCCGGCAGAGCCTGAGCGTCGGGCTGACCACGTTGAGCGACGCCGTCGCCAAGGCCGGCAGTGGTGACCCGCGCGCGCTCTGCGCGGTGGCCACCGCGGCCCTCCCCGGTGGCACCGAGGACGACGTGGCCGTCCTGGCTGTCGAACACGCCCTCAAGCCGAGTCGTTCGGCGAGCATGGAGGTGCCGGCCGAACCGACCGCGCCCAGCCGGGTGCGGCACTGGTTGACCGGCCAGCTCACCGAGTGGCAGGTGCCCGAGTCGGTGATCGGGGCGGCGGTGCTCTGCACCAGCGAGCTGACCACCAACGCGTTGCTGCACGCCGGCACCGCCGCCCGGGTGGAGATCGACCTCAGCGCCGAGCGGTTGCTCGTCTCGGTCGCCGACTCCGGCACCCGGGGCACCGTGACCCGGGCCCGTACCGACACGTTGAGCAGTCGTGGCCGCGGCCTCGGCCTGATCGAGGAGCTCAGCGACGCCTGGGGCACCGACCCGTCGGTGCGCGGTTCCACCGTCTGGTTCGAGATCCTCACGCCGCCGCAGCCCTGAGACCAGCCCCGGCAGGGGCAGGAGGACGTCCATGGCCACCGATCGCCTCGCCGGAGTCCTCTTCGATGTCGACGGCACCCTGGTCGACACCACCTACCTGCACACGGTGAGCTGGTGGGAGGCGTTACGGCAGACCGACCAGCCGGTGCCGATGGCGGTGGTGCACCGCGCGATCGGGATGGGGTCGGACAAACTCCTCGACCACCTCCTCGGCCCGGAGCGGGACCGCGACGCCGACCAGAAGCTGCGCGACGCGCACGACACCCTCTACGCCGAGTACTGGGAACGGCTCACGCCGCTGCCCCGGGCGGCCGACCTGTTGCGGGCCTGCGCCGAGCGGGGGCTGCGGGTGGTGCTGGCCACCTCCGCCGCCGAGCACGAGGTGGCGGCGCTGCGCCGGGCGCTGAACGCCGACGACGTGGTGGACACCGTCACCTCCTCGGCGGACGCGCGGGAGAGCAAGCCGGCACCGGACATTCTGGAGGCGGCGCTGGCGCAGTCCGGGTTGACCGCCGAGCGGGTGGTCTTCGTCGGCGACTCGGTCTGGGACGTCGCGGCGGCCGGCAAGCTGAACATCCCCTGTGTCGGCTTGACCTGCGGCGGCACCAGCCGCGGCGAGCTGGCCGGTGCGGGTGCCGTCGCGGTGTACGACGACCCGGCCGCGCTGCTGTCCGAACTGGCGGACTCGCCGCTCACCCGACTCCGATGAGGATCGTTCCGGTTCCCCGGCACCGACGCGCATAGCCGGAGCCCTTGCGGGGCAAGGTGTGTCACCACCTGCCCGCGCCTCGCGGGTGCGGCGGAGAGGTGGTGCCGTGGAGCCGGTCGATGTGGCGTTCGCGCTGGTGGGTGTGGGCGCTCTGCTCGCGGGCATCCTGCCGCGGGTGCTGGAACGCCGCCCACTGTCCATGCCGATCGCCTTTCTCGCCCTGGGCATGCTGGTGTTCCTGCTGCCTGTCGGGCTGCCGTCACCGGACCCGCTGGCCCACCCGGAGCTGGCCACCCATCTCACCGAGATCGGGGTGATCGTCGCGCTGATGGGCGCCGGGCTGAAGATCGACCGACCGTTGAGTTGGCGACGGTGGTCGTCCACCTGGCGACTGCTGGTGATCGCGATGCCGCTGTGCATCGCGGCGGTGGCCGTGCTCGGCTGGTGGTGGGCGGGGCTGGTGCCGGCCGCCGCGCTGCTGCTGGGTGCCGCGCTGGCCCCCACCGATCCGGTGCTCGCCGCCGATGTGCAGGTCGGCGAGCCAACCGACGTGGAGGACTCCGAGGACGAGGTCCGCTTCGCGTTGACCTCCGAGGCCGGCCTCAACGACGGGCTGGCGTTCCCGTTCGTCTACGCCGCCATCGCCATCGCCTCGACCAGCCTCGCCCCGGGTGACTGGTTGGCCGAATGGTTCACGGTGGACGTGCTCTGGAAGGTCGGCGTCGGCGTCGGCGGTGGGCTGCTGATCGGCTGGCTGCTCGGCAAGCTGTTCTTCCGCGCGCCCAGCGAGCTGCGGTTGGCCCGGCACGCCGAGGGCTTCCTGGCGCTGGCTGCCACGTTCCTGGCGTACGGGCTGGTGGAGGTGGTCGGTGGGTACGGCTTCCTGGCGGTGTTCGTGGCCGCACGGGCGATCCGGGCCGCCGAGCGGACCCACGAGTTCCACTCGGTCCTGCACGACTTCGCCGAGCAGGTCGAACGGCTGCTCACCCTGGTGCTGTTGCTGCTGCTGGGCGGCGCGATCGTGGGTGGTCTGCTGGGCCCGCTGACCTGGCCGGCGGCCGCTGTCGGGCTGGCCCTGGTGTTCCTGGTGCGGCCGCTGATCGGCTGGTTGTCGCTGCGCGGCGCCCCGGGACGCCCGGCCGAGCACTGGGTCATCGCGTTGTTCGGCATTCGTGGCGTCGGCTCGTTCTACTACCTCGCGTACGCCACCACCAAGGCCGACTTCCCGCAGGCCGAGCTGCTCTGGGCGACCGTCGGGCTGGTGGTGCTCGTCTCCGTCGTGGTGCACGGCGTGACGGCGACCCCGGTCATGCAGCTGCTCGACCGGGAGGGAGAGCGGACCTCCGACCCGGCCGAGCGGGACGCCGACGCCCGGCCGGTCGCGGCGGCCGGGCACGCCTGAGCAGCCACCCCAGGCCCGCCGCCCACGCCGGCTCGGCCCGGCCTGAGCGCTGGTTCAGCCCAGCCGGGCGGCCAGGGCCCGGCCGAGGTCCCGGCCGGAGCGCCAGGCGCTCTGCACCCGGGGCTTGCCGAACGCGTCGCCGGCCAGGCCGATCCCGTCGGCGTCGAGGTGGTAGGTGGCGTCGGCGGCGGCGTGGGTCGGCTTCGCGTACGTCCAGCGGTGCACGTGCACGTCGACGGCCTGCTCGGGCAGCCCGAGCAGGTCCCGGACGGCCTGCTCGATCGCCGGCCCGGCCCCGGTGGGTTGGGCCAGGTGACCGGCCGCGAACTGAGGCACCGTGTGCGCGACCAGCACCGGCGCGCCGTCACCCCGCCGGTCGCCGTCGTCGCAGACGAGATTGAGGACCGGGTGGTCGTTGACGAACGCACCGCGGAAGTCCGGCCAGCGCCGGTGCGGGAACCGCAGCACCGCGGCCAGGGACGGCGACCACCGCTGCGCCTGCACCACCGCTGTGGCGTCGGTCAGGGCCGGGTCGAGCAGCAGGGCGGCCTGCGGACCCGGCATGGCCAGGACGACCGCCGCGCACGACTCGCCGTCCACGACCGGGCCGGGCTCCACGCCGAGCACCAACCGGTCGACGGTCACCGGCACCGCGCCGGCCAGGTGCTCGACCAGCGACCGCAGCCCACCGGGGGCGGCGAAGCGCATCGGCCCGGTCACCTCGTGGTTCCCGCTCCGGTCGTACGCCCGGAAGGTGTCGGTCCACTCGCGGACCAGCCCGGCGGCGCGCCACCGCTCGACCAGTGCGACGAAGTCCGGGTCGGTGGCGGTGAAGTAGGCGGCGCCGATGTCCGCGGGCCGCCCCTGGAAGCGTTTGCTGGCCATCCGACCACCCCGGACGTGCCCCCGCTCCCGGACCCGCACGGGCACCCCGGCCCGGGTCAACTCGACAGCACAGGCCACCCCGGCGATGCCCGCCCCGACCACCACCACACCCGACCGGTCCACCGTCATCCGATGATCGTAGGCGGCGGACGACGACCAGGATTTCGCCCCACGCCCCACGCCCCACGCCCCACGCCCCACGCCCCACGCCCCACGCCCAAGATCCACGCAACTTCAGGGATGTTGCTGTGTCAGACCCGCCCGAGACAGCAACATCCCTGATGTTGCGCGGATCTTGGCGACGAGCGCCCGGGACGGGCGGGCGGGGCGGGCGGTGGCGGGGCGGGGCGGGGCCGGGCCGGGCCGGGGCGGGGCGCATGAACCGCCGACGATCGGGGTACTGGCACACCTGTTCGAAGGAGGGGTAATGACGATGACGGACCGCGACAACCAGCAGGTCGACCAGAACGCCGCGATCAAGGACCCGGACGAGTGGGTCACCGGCGACGAGCCGCCCACCGCGGCTCAGGAGTCCTACCTGGGCACCCTGGCCCGGGAGGCGGACGCGGAGGTTCCGGCCGACCTGACCAAGGCCGAGGCTTCCAAGCAGATCGACGAACTCCAGGCGGAGACGGGCCGAGGCCAGTGATACCCGGTCGAGCATGGAGTTGTGGTGGCCGACTTGATGCGACACAAGCCCTTTGTCACCCACCACAACTCCATGATCGACGGCGCAGGACTGCACGTGGCGCGGTCAGTTGCGGGTGACCCGGTGCAGCGTCACCTCGGTCAGGCGGCCGGCGCTGATCGTGGCGCTCAGGTAGGTGGCCTGGGGTTGGGCGCGGCGGTCGGTGGGTGAGCCCGGGTTGAGCAGGCGCAGCCCACCGGGCGCCGCGCTGTCCCAGGGGATGTGCGAATGCCCGAAGACCAGCAGGTCGATGTCGGGAAAGCGGGCCGCGCACCGCTTCTCCCGGCCGGTCCGTGGCCCGGTCTCGTGCACCACCGCGACCCGCAGACCGTCGAGTTCGACCCGGGCCACCTCGGGCAGCCGGGCGCGCAGCGCCCGGCCGTCGTTGTTGCCGTACACCCCGATCAGTCGGCGCGAGCGCGCGGTCATGGCGTCGAGCAGTGTCTCGTCCACCCAGTCACCGGCGTGCACCACCACGTCGGCCGCCTCGATGGCCGCCCAGAGGGGCCCGGGTAGGTCCCGGGCCCGCTTCGGTACGTGGGTGTCCGCCGTGAGCACCAGCCGCATACCCGCATTGTCCCCCGGGCCCCGACCGTCCACCGGCGACGCGGCTCAGCGGTCCACCGGGGAGAAGTACGCCGGGGGCATGCCGCTCTGCCGCACCGTCGGGTCCCGCTCGACGTCGGTCAGCACACCGGCCGCGTTGATCAGGCCGATGTGCGAGAACGCCTGCGGGAAGTTGCCCAGTTGCTCCCCGGTCAACGGGTCGATCTGCTCGGCGAACAGCCCGAGGTCGTTGACCCGCTCCGCCAGCCGCCGGAACAACTCGTGCGCCCGGTCCCGCTCACCGGCCAGCGCCAGGCAGCACACCAGCCAGAACGAGCAGATCACAAACCCCGCCGGGTCGCCGTCCCAGCGCCGCAGCAGGCCGTCGTGGGACAGCCGCCGCTCCACCGCGCGGATCGTCGAGCGCATCCGCGGGTCGTCGGCCCGCAGAAACCCGACCAGCGGCATCACCAACACCGACGCGTCCAGGTCGTCGGTCTCGAAACTCCCGGTGTACGACTGGAGCCGCTCGTTCCAGCCCCGCTCGAGCACCTCCGCGCGCACCGCGTCACGGGCGGCCGACCAGCGGGCCACGTCCTGCGGCTCGCCGAGCGTGTCACCGAAGCGGACCGCCCGATCCAGGGCGACCCAGCACTGCACCTTCGAGGACACGTGGTGGTGCTGGATGCCACGCTCCTCCCACATGCCCGCGTCGGGCAACGACCAGTCCCGCTCGGCCTGGTCGGCGAGCACCCGGAGCACGTGCCGCACCTCCGGGTCCAACGGCTCCAGCTTGTCGCGCATCAACCAGGCGGCGTCCATCGCCTCGCCGAAGATGTCGGTCTGCCGCTGTTGCCACGCGTCGTTGCCGATCACCACCGGTGGGCTGTCGCGGTAGCCGCCGAGCTGTTCCAGTCGGTGCTCGGTGAGGTCCCGCTCCCCCAGCACCCCGTACATGATGGGCACCGGCCGGTCGTCGACGCGACCCATCGCCCGGCCCAACCAGGCGAACTGCCGCTGCACCTCGTCCAGGCACGCGGTCCGCCACAGCGCCCGCAGGGTCAGGCTGAAGTCCCGCACCCAGACGTAGCGGTAGTCGTAGTTGCGGTCCCCGCCGAGCTTCTCCGGCAGCGACGTGGTCACCGAGGCCACCACCGCGCCGCTGGGCCGGTACGTCATGCCCTGCACCACCAGCCGGCTGCGCCGCACCTGGTCGGCGTAGAGCCCGTCGTACGGGTGCTCGTCCGACCAGGAGCGCCAGCCGGCGACGGTGTCGGCGATGGTCTGGTCGGCGTCCGGCACCTCGGGCAGCGGGGCGTCGTAGGTCGGGGCGTACCCGAGGGTGAAGGTGTGTTTCGTGCCGGCGCGGGCGGTGAACGTCCCGGTGGCCTCGCCGTCGCCGGCGGTCAACCGCACGCTGCCGCGCAGGGTGAGTCGGGCGGCCCCGGCGATGGCCTCCAGCATGTCCTCCCGCTCGATCAGGTACGCGACGGTGCGGCCGTACTCGAAGCGCGGCCGGTAGTGCACCCGCATCGGCACCGAACCGGACAGCCCCTCCACGGAACGGACCAGCACCTGCGGCGAGTGCAGGCCGATGTCGTGACCGCGCGAGCCGGGCTCGAAGGCCAGCGCGTCGGTGAGCGCGACCTCCCCCTTCGCGGTGCGGAAGACCGTTCGCAGGACCAGGGTGTCGTCGAGGTAGCTGCGGTCGACGCGGTAGTCACCCTCGGGCTGGATGGACCAGTGCCCGGCGTTGTCGTCGAGCAGCCGCGCGAACACCGACGGGGCGTCGAACCGGCCCGGGCACCACCAGTTCACCGAACCCGCGGGGTCCACCAGCGCCGCGCTGCGGCCGTCGGCGAGGAAACCGTAGTCGCTGATCTGTCCGCTCTCCACCTGACTGCCTACCCGGGCAGTCAGGTGGCATTCCCCTGCCGCCGAGACGGCGCCGGCCGCGTTACCGGTCGGCCTGGCGGGGAACCCGGGGAGCTGACGAGGGAGGATGCTCATGACGTCAGCTTCGGGGCCGGCCGCCGCCTGGCGGCCCGGCACACAGGGTGGCGACCTGCTTCCATCCGGGCCGGCCGGCCGCCTGTCGACACCGGCCGGGGACGGCCACGGGCCGCAGACCGGCCCGCCGACCGTGACGATCGGCTCGTACCCGGACTATCCGAGCGCGCAGCGGGTCGTCGACTATCTGGCCGACAACCGCTTTCCGGTGGAGCACAGCGCCATCGTCGGCACCAACCTCACCCTGGTGGAGACGGTGCTCGGGCGGATGACCACCGGTCGGGCCGGTCTGCTCGGCGCGGGCACCGGCGCCTGGTTCGGGCTCTTCATCGGCCTGTTGTTCGGCATCTTCACCGTCGGCAACTGGCTGGCGGTGATCCTGGTCGGGCTGGTCATCGGTGCGATCTGGGGTGCCGTGTTCGGCGCTGTCGCGCACGCCATGACGGGCGGGCAGCGGGACTTCACCTCGGCCAGCTCACTGCGGGCCGGCCAGTACGCGGTGACCGTCGACGCCCAGCTCGCCGACCAGGCGCGACAGCTGCTCGGTCGGATGCAGATGCCCGGTTCGGCGGCGAACGCCCGCTGAGCGAACGATCGACCGGCCGTCCCGGCAGCCACGCCGGGGCGGCCGGTCAGTCGTGGTACGCCATCTCGCCGGCGCGCAGTGGCACGTCGACCCGGTTCTCCGGGGGCGCCAGCGGGCAGGCCCAGCGGTCGTCGTAGGCGCAGCTGGGGTTGTAGAGGTAGTTGGCGTCGAGCCGGACCCGGTCGCCGGGCAGCAGCTCGACGCCACGGCCGAAGGTGCCCTTCACCGTGTCGGTGAGGTACCGCCCACCTCCGTAGCTCTCCCGCCCGCAGGTGCCGTCGCGCAGCGGAACGAACAGCCCACCCCCGTACGCCTCGATCCACCAGAGGGTCAGCGGCCCCCACGGCGTCTCGGCCACCGCGACCCGCCGGTACGCGACCACCCCGTCCGGGCCGCCGGTGTCGATGCGCAGCTCGCCGCTGGCCTGGCGCAGAGGCGCCTCGACCACGGCCTCCGGATTGGGCGGGAAGTAGCGCACCCCGGGAAAGTCGGGCCGCTGCGGTGCGAGGATCGGGCTCTGCGGGTGGGTGGCGAAGAGTTCGTCGCGGCCGGCCCGGAAGCCCGCCAGGTCGACGTCGGACAGGTACAGCCGGGCGACCCGCTCCCGCCAGTCGGCCAACTCCAGATCATCCACAGCACCGAGCCTATGCCGTGCCGCCGCGGCAGCTCAGCGCGGTGGCCAGTTGGTGAGCACGGCGTCCAGGGCGTCCAGGGCGCGCGACCACGAGTCGTCGGTGGGGCGCGGGGTGTGCCGGAACCCGCCGGTCCGCTCCAGGCTCACGAACCCGTGGAACGTGCTGTGCATCATCCGCACCGCGTCGGTCTGGTCGGGCTCGGAGAGTCGGTAGCCGCGCAGGATCGCCCGGGTCATCTCCGCGTGCCGGACGCCCGCGCTCGCGGCGGCGGTCTCCGGGTCGAGGTCGATCTGCATGGCGGCGTACCGGCCCGGGTGCTCGCGCGCATAGTCGCGGTACGCGTTGGCGAAGGCCACCAGCGCGTCCTTGCCGGCCCGGCCGGCGAGCGCGTCGGCGACCCGGTCGGCCAGCTCCGCCAGCGCCAGCAGAGCGATCCTGACCCGCAGCTCGTGCGCGTTCCTCAGGTGGAAGTACAGGCTGGCGTCCTTCACCCCGAACTGGCGGGCGAGCGCGGCGACGGTCACGTTCTCCACGCCCACCTCGTCGGCCAGCTCGGCTGCGGCCAGCGTCAGGCGCTCGGCGGTCACCCCGGCACGTGCCATCCAACACACCCCTCTAGTTTTTTGCCTAGTAGGACTAGGCTGGCACCTATGTTAGCCCCAACCGAGTCCGCCATCCGCGCGTCCTTCGTCAACACCACCCAGGGCGAGTCGAAGCGGCTGGCCCTACCACATGATCTTGACGCGCGATCCTGGAGCGACCTCGACTTCCTCGGCTGGCGGGACCCCGCCGCGCCGCAGCGGGCCTATCTCGTCACCGAGACCGACGGCGAGCTGGTCGGCGTGGCGCTGCGGGTCGCACCGCAGCAGACCGGGCGGGTGCGACGCAGCATGTGCTCGCTCTGCCTGACCACGCACACCGGCGACGGCGTCTCGCTGATGACCGCGCGCAAGGCCGGTTCGGGCGGGCGGCAGGGCAACTCCGTGGGCGTGTACGTCTGCTCCGACCTGGCCTGCTCGCTCTACCTGCGGGGCAAGAAGCACGCCGGGCCGCGCATGCACGAGACGCTGACAGTGGCGGAGAAGATCGACCGCACCAGGGCCACCCTCACGGCGTTCCTCCGCAAGGTCACCGAGTGACGGTTCGCGCCGACGGCGGGTCCGTCCCCGGTCAGCCGACGGCGGCCGGTCGGTCCCCGGCTAGCGGTCGGTGGCGAGGCGGGCGTGCAGGTGCTCGTCGTAGCGGCGGCCGTCGCCGTACCGGTACGACTCGCGCAGGGTCCCCTCGGCCGGGTAGCCGGCCCGCTCGGCGACCCGGCAGGACGCCGGGTTGGCCACCGCGTGGCACAGCTCCACCCGGTGCAGCCCGAGGTCCGCGAACGCCCAGTCGGTGAGCCGCACGACGGCGCGCAGCGCCACGTGACGCCCGCGCGCCGCCGGCGCCGTCCAGTAGCCGATGGAGGCGTCGCCGTGCCGGATGTGGTGCAGCGACACCGAACCCAGCAGGTCGCCGTCGGCCGCCGAGGTCACCGCCAGGGAGGCGTGGTCCCCGGCGGACCAGTCGGCGCGGCGGCGTACCCAGAGCAGCGCCACCTCGTCGTCGATCAGGCCGTCACCCTGCGGGTTCCACTGGGCGATGGCCGGGTCACGAAGAGCGTCGCGCACCGCCGGAGCGTCCTCGTCCCGCCAGGGGCGCAGCAACAGCTCGCCGGCAGCGAGTTCCACGTGTTCCACGAGGCCGGAGTCTGGCACACCGCACGGCCTTCGCGCCGCCGGATTACCCCATATTTCCTTCAAAACTGCATGAGTTGCTCGTGAGACGTGAGGAAAGTGACCCAGACAACGTCCAACCACAGTAGTTAAATTTTGAAGTAGTGCTATCGTCGTGGGCATGACCGAGAGCCTGGACAGCACCCGAGAGGCCGCCTGGCGGGCCTACATCGAGGCCAGCCAGCGTCTCTACACCCAGTTGGAGGAGGACCTGCGGGCCGACAGCGACCTCAGCTTCCCCGACTACCACGTGCTGGTCCTGCTCTCCGAGGCACCCGGGCAGCGGCTCCGGATGGGCGAGCTGGCCAGCCGGTTGATCTTCTCGCCCAGCCGCCTCACCTACCAGGTCTCCTCCATGCAGCGTCGTGGCCTGGTCAGCAAGGAGCCCTGCCCCGACGACCGGCGCGGCAGCGAGGCGGTGCTCACCGCCGCCGGGCTGCTCGCGCTACGGGAAGCCGCACCCCACCATCTGGCGTCGGTGCGCACCCATCTGATGGACGACCTCGACGACGCCGAGGTCGCCTGCCTCACCCGGGTCTTCGATCGGCTCGGCGAGCGCCTGCGGGCATCGCGGGACGGCTCGACCACCCCTGCCCCACGTTAGGAGCCTTCGACATGCCCGCGATCACCGTTGACAATGTTCTCATCCTGCCCCGCCTGCCTCGACTCGACGAGGCCACCACGATCCGACCGGTCCGCACGGTGACCACCGCGCCCAGCGGCTTCGAGGGTGAGGGCTTCCCGGTCCGCCGCGCCTTCGCCGGGGTGTCGACCGCCGACCTGGACCCGTTCATCCACCTCGACCAGATGGGCGAGGTCGACTACGCGCCGGGCGAGCCCAAGGGAACGCCCTGGCACCCCCACCGCGGCTTCGAGACCGTCACGTACATCATCGACGGCGTCTTCGACCACCAGGACTCCCACGGCGGTGGCGGCACCATCACCGACGGCGACACCCAGTGGATGACGGCGGGCAGCGGCCTGCTGCACATCGAGGCCCCACCGGAGCACCTGGTGGTCAGCGGCGGGCTCTTCCACGGCACCCAGCTGTGGGTCAACCTGCCCCGCTCGGCCAAGATGAACCCGCCCCGCTACCAGGACATCCGGGGGCGCGAGTCGGCGCTGCTCACCACGCCTGACGGCGGCGCGCTGATCCGGGTCATCGCCGGCGAGGTCGCCGGGCACCGCGGCCCGGGCTCGACCTTCACCCCGATCACCATCACGCACGTCACCGTGCAGCCGGGCGCGCAGGTCGACCTGCCCTGGCGCCCCGACTTCAACGCCCTGGTGTACGTGCTGGGCGGTCGCGGCACCGTCGGCGCCGACCGGCGGCCGGTGCGTACCGGCCAGCTCGCGGTGCACGGCCCGGGTGACGCGCTGCGGTTCAGCGCCGACACCACGCAGGACAGCAACACCCCGGCGCTGGACCTCTACATCATGGGTGGTCAGCCGATCCGGGAGCCGGTGGCACAGTACGGCCCGTTCGTGATGAACACCCGCGACGAGCTGCTCAAGGCGTTCGAGGACTTCCAGGCCGGTCGCCTCGGCGTGATCCCCACCGAGCGGCTCCCGCACACCGGCGGCCAGGGCACCCGGCCCTGACCACGGTCGACCGCTGAGATCGGCGCCGACGCCTCCGGTTCACCCCGGGGGCGTCGGCGCCGCCTCAGGAGACCGCAAAAATCCCGGCGACACCCAGAATCACCATCACCAACACCGCTACCAGCGCACCCCGCTCGCTCTCCACCGCCGGCTCGCGGTTCTCGGTCATGGGGTTCGTCGTGTCGCGGGGCATCGTGTGGCCTCCTCGGCTGTTGTCGCGTCACTTGCGATGGCGTTGGCCAGGT
This sequence comes from Micromonospora sp. DH14, assembly GCF_029809455.1. Classification (NCBI taxonomy): domain Bacteria; kingdom Bacillati; phylum Actinomycetota; class Actinomycetes; order Micromonosporales; family Micromonosporaceae; genus Micromonospora; species Micromonospora sp. DH14. The sequence continues at coordinate 139,357 of NZ_JARVKT010000010.1, forward strand.
CACCGCTCGGTTCGCCTGGCGTGCGGACCCGCGGCGGGGGTCCTACCGTGAGGACGTTGCCGACCTCCAGGAGGGCTGGACGGTGCCGTTGCAGGACTGGTTTCTCACCGCTGAGGAACGCGCCAACCCGGTCTCTGGGATACCCGTGTGGACCACGGGAAACCTCGCCGAGCCGTTGATTCACGGTGCCGCCTACTTCGACCGGCTGGTCGACGAGGTCGAGGCGCTGGGCGCCGGGGACCACCTGTTCTTCACCGACTGGCGGGGGGACCCGGACCAGCGGCTGCGCCCGGACGGCCCGACCGTGGCCCAGCTCTTCGCGCAGGCCGCCCAACGCGGCGTGGTGGTCAAGGGGTTGATCTGGCGGTCGCACCTCGATGTCCTGGCGTACAGCGAGGCGGAGAACCGCGACCTCAGCGAGACGATCTCGGCCGCCGGCGGGGAGGTGCTGCTGGACCAACGGGTCCGGCGCGGCGGCTCGCACCACCAGAAGCTCGTGGTGCTGCGGCACCCGGGCGCACCCGAGCGGGACATCGCCTTCGCCGGCGGGATCGACCTGTGCCACAGCCGCCGCGACGACGCCGCGCACCACGGGGACCCGCAGCCGGTGCAGATGTCCCAGCGGTACGGGCCCAATCCGCCCTGGCACGACGTGCAGCTCGCGGTGCGCGGTCCGGTGGTCGGCGCGTTGGACACCCTGTTCCGGGAACGCTGGACCGACCCGATGCCGCTGGACTCGGAGAACCCGATGGCCTACCTGCGGGATCGGCTGCGCGGCTCGGACCTGCGCCCCGACCCGCTGCCCGAGCAGCCGGCGGATCCGCCGCCCTGCGGTCCGCACCAGATCCAGGTGCTGCGCACCTATCCGGCCGTCCGTCCCCGCTACTCGTTCGCACCGGACGGGGAGCGGACCGTGGCCCGGGGTTACACCAAGGCGGTCCGTCGGGCCCGTCGACTCATCTACCTGGAGGACCAGTACCTCTGGTCGGCCGAGGTCGCCGACCTGTTCGCGCACGCGCTGCGGGACAACCCGGAGTTGCACCTGATCGCTGTCGTTCCCCGCCACCCGGACGTCGACGGCAAACTGGCGTTGCCACCGAACATGGTCGGGCGCGAGCAGGCGCTGTCGCTGTGTGAACGGGCCGCACCGGACCGGGTGCACGTGTTCGACGTGGAGAACCAGGCCGGCGGCCCGGTCTACGTGCACGCGAAGGTGTGTGTGGTCGACGACGTGTGGGCCAGTGTCGGCAGCGACAACTTCAACCGGCGGTCCTGGACGCACGACAGTGAGTTGTCCTGTGCGGTGCTCGACGAGACGCCGGACCAGCGGGAGCCCACCGACCCGGCGGGGCGGGGCGACGGCGCGCGCAGCTTCGCCCGGGACCTGCGACTGCGGCTGTGGCGCGAGCACCTGGACCGTGACCCGGACGGCCGGGACGACGCGGACCTGCTGGACCCGGCGGACGCCGTCGCAGCCGTCACCGCCGCCGCCGACGCGCTACAGCAGTGGTACGACGACGGCCAGGTGGGTGACCGGCCGCCCGGGCGACTGCGCCCGCACCGCCCCGAACGGCTGCCGTGGTACACCCGGGCGTGGGCGCTGCCGGTGTACCGGTTGGTCTACGACCCGGACGGCAGGCCGCTGCGCGCGAGACTGGCCGGCACCTGGTGAAGCGGCCGGGTCGGCTCGGGCGCGGGGGCCCGGTACACGTTCAACCCACCGGGGTAGGCGAACGACGAGCGCGGTGAGTAGTAACCGAAGCCGATGGTCAGCGGGTTGGCCGGGCGCAGCGCGTACATCGGGTGGCCGCGCTGGAGGAACTCCACCGACTCGATCTCGAACGGGGCGACCGGCTCGGCGACGAACGGGTAGGCCGAGCTGAGCAGTTGCCCGTCGCGTCGGGTGAAGTAGCGGTGGTGCCCACTGCTGATCGCGTGCCCGGTCTCCCCCACCCGGCACCGCGCCCGGATCACCGTCGTGCCGTCGATCTCCGTCTCGGCGTGCAGGTCCTCGCCGGTCACCTCGATCCGGGTGCGCCCGGCGAACACCGGCGCGCCGCGGGCGACAGCGTACTCACGGACCAGTCGGCTGGAGGCCACGTAGTGGGTCCACCAGCCACCCGCGTTGAGGCCGCCGGGCGCGTCGACGCCGAGCAGCGAGACACCGAGGTAGGTCAGCGAGTACGCACCGAAGCCGGAGGTCTGCGTCTCGTCGTCGACGACGTACTGGTTGAGGAAGACCTGCCGATCGGGGCGGGGGCTGAGCCCCGGGGGGACCAGGGCGGCGACGGCGTCGGGATCCGCCGGCAACCAGCTGAAGTAGAGGGTGCGGCTGTTCACGACGAGCTGGGGAGCGGTTGGATCGAGCACGGTGCCTCCGAACCGGGTGTGTACACGCGACGCTACGGCCGGTCCCGCCAGCGGGACAAGGACGGATAGTCGACACTCCGGCCGACTTGTCGGATTTTGTGTTGACCGGTCGACGTGGCCCGGGGGCCGATCGGTGGAGCCGGTGGGACGACCGGGCAGCGCTTCTGCGGCCGGGAAAGCGGGTAAGGCTCCTCACAGCGACCCCAACTTCCTGACGGTTTGCCCGTTTTGTTGTCCGACACCCCTTAAGTACATCAACCTTTCGGCTAGATTTTGGGGAGACGATCAGGTTAAGGTGACTCCCGAACGGCCCATTGGAACTTAAACCAAAGCGTCACGTCTCTTTGTCCGTGGACGAGGTGCAGGGAGGACCACCCATGACCGCGCCAACGATCACCGAGCAGCCGAGCACCGCCGCCAAGGCGAGCGCCAAGCTCGACCCGCGCGCTCTCACCGACAGCGCTGCCGACGTGCTCAACGCGATGGCGGCGCTGCCCGCCAACCACCCGTCGCGCCCCGCGCTGCGAGACCGGGCGATCGAGGCGTGGCTGCCGCTCGCCAACCACCTGGCCCACCGCTACAGCGGGCGCGGCGAGCCGAACGACGACCTGGCGCAGACCGCCGCGATCGGCCTGATCAAGGCCATCGACAAGTTCGACCCCTCGCGCGGTGTCGACTTCGCCGGTTACGCGATCCCCACCATCATCGGCGAGCTCAAGCGCCACTTCCGCGACCGGACCTGGGACATCCGGGTGCCCCGCCGGCTCCAGGAGCTGCGGCTGGCCATCTCCGACGCCAACAGCTCGCTGCTGCAGACCCTCGGCCGCTCGCCGACGGTCGCCGACATCGCCGCGCACCTCAAGCTCACCGAGGAAGAGGTGCTGGAGGGCCTGGAGGGCGCCCGCGCGTACAACGCGGTGTCGCTGTCCACCCCGACCGGCGACGGCGAGCGCGCCACCGAGCTGGGCGACATGCTCGGCGGCGAGGACAGCGAGTTCGAGCTGGCTGAGCTGCGGGTCGCCCTCGGCCCGGCACTGGCCACCCTCGACGAGCGCGAGCAGAAGATCCTCACCCTGCGCTTCTACGGCAACCTCACCCAGTCGCAGATCGCCGACCAGATCGGCGTCTCGCAGATGCACGTCTCGCGGCTGCTGACCCGGGCGCTGACCAAGCTGCGCGGCCAGCTCGACGGCACCTACTGACCGGTTCACGCCAGCAGGGCCGGGTCCGATGGACCCGGCCCTGCTCGCTGTCCGTGCTGTCACGTCGACGTGACAGCACGATCCCCGATCGCGTCGACCCGGACGGGTCAGCGGCCGACCGGCTCCCGCCACATCGGCCAGAACGGCGTGCCGTCGGGCACCCGGAACGGCTCGCCGGCCAGATAGCCGTGCTTCGCGTACAGGTCCCGGCTGCGCGGGCTGCTCGCCTCCAGGTACGCCGGCATCCCGTTGGCGTCCAGCCAGGCGTGGTGGTGGCGCATCAACGCGCTACCCAACCCCTGCCCCTGCCGGTCCGGCCGGGTCGCCAGGAAGGCGAGGTGGTGGTGATCCGGATGCGGATGGTTCGCCGCGAACAGCTCGTCGAGGTGCTGGAACCGGTCGGTCCACTCGCCGCAGGCGGCGGCCAGTCGGGCGTCGTAGTCCGCCGGCGGCGGCGCCGGCTCGCCGACCGACGGAAACCAGACGGCGACCGAGGCGCGATCCGCCGTGGCGTGCACCACGCCGTGCCGCATCGCGTGCCCGACCAGGATCTCGAAGTCCCCGGCCAGCACGGCCTCCCGCTTGCTCGCGTCCGGGACCAGCCACGTCGTCACCTCCAGGACGGTGAACGCCTCGGCGATCCGACCCGCCACGAGGCTGGTCTCCTCCGGTCCGAGCCGCTCGATGACCACGCTCATCGGGTCACCTCCACGGCGGCCGGCGGCGGCGACGTGACGGCGGCGGCGCTCGCCGCGCCCAGGCCGATCCGGGCGTACGTGTCCGGACGGTTGCTGCGCAGCAGCAGGGCCCAGCCGATGCCCAGCAGTGCCGCCACCGGGTACGCGGCGGGCAGCGCCCAGCGCAGGGTGGAGTCCGGGGAGACGCCGAGCAGGTTGGCGAAGTTCGACACGGCCAACCAGATGATCACGAAGAGCGCGATGGTGGCCAGGCCGGGCGCGATGGCCCGCCGCCAGAGGTTCTCACCGCTGGCCGAGCGGGCGAAGTAGGCGATCACCGCCACCGAGGTGGTGGCGATCAACAGCAGGACGCCGAAGCCGCCGGTGGTGCCGACCCAGAAGAACAACTGGACCACCGGGTCCCAGTCGTTGATCGCGTACAGCAGGATGACCAGCAGCCCGAGGACGCTCTGCGCCACCGAGGCGGCCCGTGGCGCCCCGGTTCGGGCCGAGGTCTGCCCGAACACCGCCGGCAGCACCCGCTCCCGACCGAGCGCGAACGTGTAGCGGGCCGTGGTGTTGTGGAACGAGATCATCGCGGCCAGCACCGAGGTCAGGAAGAGCACCTGCCCGATGGTGACCACGGTGTCGCCGAGCTGTGCGGCGGCCAGGTTGAAGATCAGCTCGACGCTCTGCTCGCCGGCCGCGGCGACGATCTGGTCCTGGCCGACGGCGACCGTCATGGTCCAGGACGACAGCGCGTACAGCCCGGCGATGATCGCCACCGAGAGGTAGGTGGCCAGCGGCACCGTCCGCTTCGGGTCCTTGCTCTCCTCGCTGAAGACCACCGCCGACTCGAAGCCGACGAAGCCGAGGATGGCCAGCACCAGCACCGCGCCGAGGCCGGGCACGAAGAGGTTGTCCGGCGAGAACGAGGCGAAGCCGACCTGACCGTCGGCCGGGTTGCTGATCTGCCCCAGGTCGAAGACGAGGACCACCACGATCTCGGCGACCAGCAGCGCGGCCAGGACCATGCCGTTGAGGTCGACCCGGAGCAGGCCGAGCAGGCCGACCAACGCCCAGGCCACCAGGGCCACGACGGCCCAGTGCGGGTGCCCGCCGAAGAGCCGGTCCAGCACCGGCTGGGCCGCCGCGCCGATGGTGCCGTACAGCCCGACCTGCAACGCGTTGTACGCGATCAGCGCGACCCAGGCGGCGCCCACGCCGGCCGGTCGGCCGAGGCCCCGGGAGATGTAGGCGTAGAAGGCGCCGGCGTTCTCCACCCGACGCGACATCGCCACGTAACCCACCGAGAAGAGCGCGAGCACCGCGGCGATCAGCAGGAAGGCCAACGGGATTCCGGTCACCCCGATGACGCCGTAGCCGGTGGTGACGACGCCGGCCACCACGGTCAGCGGCGCGGCGGCGGAGAGGACGAAGAAGATGACCGACGGGATCCCGAGGCGACCTCGGGCCAGGGCTTCGGAGACGTTGCTGGGTCGGTCGACTGTCGATGTCGGGGGCATACGACTACTCCGGTTGTCGAGGGGAGGGTTGGGGGTTACCGGGACGGGTCAGGGGATGCCGCGCAGCACGGCGGCGCCGACGGCGGCCTCGGTGTGCCCGACGAGTTCCTTGAGCGGGGCCGGCAGCGCGGGGATGAGGACGTTCAACCGGTGGTGGGCCCGGGGGCCGGCGCTCCACAGCACCTCGCGGGTCAGCCCGGCGGCCACGACCAGGCCGAGCAGCAGCGCGTCCGGCACACCCGGCGGGTCCGGCCGGTCCAGCAGTGCCCGCAGCCGGGTGGCCGGCCAGGCCACCGCGTTGAGGTCGATCGGCAGGTAGGTGACTGTGGTCCGCAGCAGCCGGCGGCTCTCCTGTCGGCGCAGCACCCCGGCGCGGGCCAGCCGCTCCCCCACCGAGGTCGTCGCGCTCTGCGCCAGGAAGCTCAGCCAGGTGTTCAACTCCCGGTGCTGGGACTCACCGACCAACTGGTCCAGCACGGTGTGCGCCAGCGCGTCGGCCGGCGGGCGACGGTCGATGACGGTGACCTGCCCGCCCAGCACGGTGATGTGTCCATACAGGATCAGCTCGCCCAGCAGCCCGCCGGCGAGCCCGAGCCCCGTCGCCGCCGGGTGCAGTTTGGCCTTGCCACGACTGTCGTTGTGTGCGATCAGGAAGAACTCGTCGGCGATGAGCAACGGTCCTCCCGCACAGGTGTGTCCACAGTGATCGCGACCGGGAAAGGATGCACCGACAGCTACTGCAACGCAACTCCCAGATTTGAAAGTTGCACTCCGTGCAGGCGCGACCTGCGAATCTGTCGTGGCAGACTCGGACGGTGACCGCCACCCCCGCCATCCGACCCGCTGCCAGCCCGACCGTCCGGCGACGCCGCATCGCGCGGGAACTCCGTCAACTTCGGGAACGCGCGGGCATGACCCTCGATGTGGCCGCCCGTCAGCTCGACATGTCGAAGAGCAACCTCTCCCGGATCGAAACCGCGCAGATCGGCATCAAGCCACGCGACGTCCGGGCCGCCCTCGCGCTCTACGAGGTGACCGGCTCGGATGCCGAGGCGCTCATCGAGATCGCCCGAGGGGCCCAACAGCGGGGCTGGTGGCAGAACTACAGCGACGTGCTCCCCGAGTGGTTCGAGTTCTACGTCGGGCTGGAGGCCGAGGCGGCGACGCTGCGCACGTACGAGGCCGAGTCGGTGCCCGGACTGCTGCAGACCGAGGCGTACGCCCGGGAGATCTTCCGGCGCACCGCTGGCGAGGACGGGCTGGAGCGCAAGGTCGCCGCCCGACTGCGCCGGCAGGAGGTGCTGCGCCGCGACGACCCGGTCGACCTGTCGGTGGTGATCAATGAGGCGGTGCTGCTGCGCCCGGTCGGCGGCACCGCGGTGATGGCCGAACAACTGGTCCACATGAGCCGGATCGCGCAACTACCCAACGTGACAATTCAGGTACTTCCGTTCGCGGCCGGCGGACATCCGGCGATGAGCACCCCGTACGTGATCCTCCACTTTGCCGACGCCGGCGACGCGTCAGTGGTTTACCTGGATAACCTCACGATGGGGCTGGCTCTGGAGGAAGCCGATCATGTGCTCGGGTATAGCCTTCTGCACGAGGAGCTGTGCCGGATGGCGCTCGATCCGACGGCGTCGTTGACCCGTCTTGAGCATGCTTCTCGTAACTTTGCGTGACCGCTTCTGCGGCACGCCGACGCAGACGAGAGGTACCGCGGATGACGGCGTACGACCTGACCCGAGCGGACTGGCGCACCAGCACGCGCAGCAGCGGCAACGGCAACTGCGTGGAGGTCGCGACAGTCGACGGTCAGGTCGCCGTCCGGGACAGCAAGGACCGCTCCGGCCCGGTGCTCGCCTTCGGTGCGGTGCCCTGGCAGGCCTTCGTACGCCGCGTCGGCGAGGTCCGTCGCTCCTGACCCACCCGGGCCGGTGCGAGACTGGGCCGTGCTCTCCGACGTAACCCTCGACCTGCCGGTCCGTCCGGTGCTGCCGGCGCTGGTAGCGGCACTGGACGAGGCCGGCGCCGGCGTGCTGGTGGCCCCGCCGGGCACCGGCAAGACCACCCTCGCGCCGCTGGCGGTGGCCGACCGGGTGACCGGTCGGGTGGTGATCGCCCAGCCCCGCCGGGTGGCGGCGCGTGCCGCTGCCCGACGGATGGCCGAGCTGCTCGGCGAACGGGTCGGTGAGCGGGTCGGCTACGCGGTACGCGGCGAACGCCGGGTCGGCCCGGCCACCCGGATCGAGGTGGTCACCACCGGCCTGCTGGTCCGCCGGCTGCACCACGACCCGGAGCTGCCCGGCACGGGCGCCGTGCTGCTCGACGAGTGCCACGAACGCCAACTCGACGCCGACCTCGCGCTGGCCTTCACCGTGGAGGCGCGCGCCACGCTCCGGCCGGACCTGTGGCTGCTGGCGATGTCCGCGACCCCGGACACCGACCGGTTCGCCACGCTGCTGGGCGGGCCCAGCCCGGCCCCGGTGGTCCGCGCCGACTCGGCGTCGTATCCGGTGCAGCGGGTCTGGGCGCCCCCGGCCCGCCCGATCGCCGCGCCCGGGGCCGGGCCGGTGGACCGGGCCCTGCTCGACCACGTCGCCGCCACCGTCCGGCGGGCGCTGCGCGAGCACGACGGCGACGTGCTGGTCTTCCTGCCCGGGGCCGGCGAGATCGCGGCGGTCACCGGCCGGCTGACCGACCTGCGGGACACTGTCGCGCTCCTGCCCCTGCACGGCCGTCAACGCGGCGCCGAGCAGGACGCCGCCCTGCGTCGCGCGGACCGGCGGCGGGTCGTCCTGGCCACCGCGTTGGCCGAGACCAGTCTGACCGTCCCGGGCGTGCGGATCGTGGTGGACGCCGGGCTCTCCCGGGTGCCCCGGATCGACCTGGCCCGTGGGTTGGGCGCGCTGGTCACCGTGCCGGTCTCCCGGGCCGCCGCCACCCAACGGGCCGGCCGGGCCGGCCGGGAGGCCCCCGGGTACGTCTACCGCTGCTGGTCGGCGGCGACCCACGAGCGGCTGCCCGCCCGCGCCGAGCCGGAGATCGCCACCGCCGACCTGACCGGTTTCGCGCTGGAGCTGGCCGCCTGGGGCCGACCGGACGGCGTCGGGCTCGCGCTGCCCGACGCGCCGCCGGCCGCCGCGATGACGGTCGCCCGGGACACCCTGCGGACCCTGGGCGCTGTCGACACCGACGGTCGGATCACGGCACGGGGGCGGTCGATCGCCGCCGCCGGGGCGCATCCGCGGCTGGCCCGGGCGCTGCTCGACGGCGCCGGCCGGGTCGGCGCCGACCGGGCCGCCGAGGTGGTCGCGGTGCTCGCCGAGGAGAGCGCGGCCGGCCCCGGTGACGACCTGGTCGCCGGTTGGCGTCGGCTGCGCACCGGCGCGGACGCGGGCGCGACCGCCCGCTGGCGTGCCGAGGTGCGCCGGCTGCGCGCCGCGCTGCCGACCGGTGCCCCGGCGACGGGTCGCGTCGACGCCACCGGCCACCAGGGCTCGGGTCGGCTGAGCGACGATCTCGCCGCCGGGCTGCTCGTCGGTCTGGCGTACCCGGAGCGGTTGGCCCGGGTGCGGCGGCCGGGCGGTTCGGCGTACCTGATGACCGGCGGGACCGCCGCGGAGCTGGCCGCCGGATCGGGGCTGGCCGGGTCCGACTGGCTGGCGGTCGCGGTCGCGGACCGCACCCCCGGCGCGCCGTCGGCCCGCATCCGCCGGGCCTGCCCGGTGGACGAGGCGACGGCCCGAGAGGCGGCCGGCCCGCTGCTGCGCACCGACCGCGAGGTCGGCTGGTTCGACGGGGACGTGGTGGCCCGGGAGGTGACCCGGCTGGGCGCGATCGAGCTGGTCCAGAGACGGCTGGACCGGCCGGACCGGGCGAAGGTGGCCGCCGCGCTGCTCGCCGGCCTGCGTCAGGACGGCCTCGGGCTGCTGCAGTGGACGCCGGCGGCGCGGGCGCTGCGCGAGCGGCTCGCCTTCCTGCGGCACCACCTGGGTGATCCGTGGCCGGAGGTCGACGACGACTCGCTGCTCGACGCCGCGCCGAGCTGGCTGGGCCCGGAGCTGGCCGCCGCGCGACGCCGGGCCGACCTGGCCCGGGTGGACGTGCCGTCGGCGCTGCGCCGGCTGCTGCCCTGGGCGCAGGCCGCCCGCCTGGACGAGCTGGCCCCGGAACGGATCGACGTGCCCAGCGGCTCCCGGATCCGGCTGGACTACGCCGACCCGGCCGCGCCGGTGCTCGCCGTGAAACTGCAGGAGACGTTCGGCTGGCCGGCGGCCCCCCGCATCGCCGACGGTCGGGTGCCGGTGCTGCTGCACCTGCTCTCCCCCGCCGGCCGGCCGGTGGCGGTCACCGCCGATCTGGCGTCGTTCTGGCGCACCGGCTACCCGCAGGTCCGCTCGGAGCTGCGGGGGCGCTATCCCCGGCACCCATGGCCGGAGGACCCGGCCACGGCGACACCCACCCGGCACGCCACGCCACGTCGGCGCTGAGCGCCGGCCTACTCCTCGACCACGTCGGCCACCACGACGGTGACGTTGTCCGGCGCGCCGGCGTGCAGGGCCAGGTCGATCAGCTTGCTGGCGCAGGCGCCCCGCTCCGGATAGCCGCCGAGCACCTCGGTGAGGGTGTCCGGGCGGACCACGTTGGAGAGGCCGTCGCTGCACAACAGCCACCGGTCGCCGGCCCGGGGCACCATCGTCGCGTACGACGGGGAGACCTCGTCGCCCTGCAGTGCCTGGGTGACCACGGCACGGCGCGGGTGGCTGCTGGCCTGGTCCGCGGTGATCACACCCTGGTCCACCAGCATCTGGACGAACGTGTCGTCCCGGGTCACCTGCTTGAGCACGCCCTCGCGGAACAGGTAGGCGCGGGAGTCGCCGACGTGCGCGAGGGCCAGGCAGCTGCCGGTACGGGCGAAGAGCAGGGCGGTCAGCGTGGTGCCCATGCCCTGGCGCTCAGGATCCTCGGCGACCGCCTGCCGGATCCGGGAGGTGGCCAGCGCGATGCCACCTTCCAGCGCGGCCACCAGGGCGTCCTCGGGTGTCTCGACGTCCAGCGGGGCGACCGCGTCGATGGTGAGGGCGCTGGCCAGGTCGCCGGCGGCCATCCCGCCCATGCCGTCGGCGACGGCGACGAGCCAGGTGCCGGCGTGCAGGGCGTCCTGGTTTCCGCTGCGGATCAGCCCACGGTCGCTCGTTCCTACGGAACGCAGCTTCAGGGTCATGGGAGGCAGCCTGCCAGGCGAAGGGCGCAGTTGTCTCTAGGAGATCAGGACGACGGCGCGTGGCGCGGCCAATCTCACGTTCGGGTGGCGGCGCGTCGGGGAGCACCCGCCGGGGTGACCGCCCTCGTCGTACGCCGGAACCCATCCAATCAGATCAATTGACATGAGGTACCGACGCTGGAAACATCGAGCCGACATCTGGGAGCGCTCCCAGATTTCGTCGCCCCACAGTGCCACCACCACGTCCCACTTGTCCCACTTCCCGTCCCGGAAGGACTCCCCGTGACGCCATCCCGACGCCGCCTCCTGTTGGCTGCGGCGACCACTCTGGCCCTCACCGGCGCGGGCGCCGGCGCGGCCCACGCCGACCCACCACCGGACGCCCCCGAGCAGATCGACAACGGCGACTTCAGCGCCGGGGTGAGCCCCTGGTTCTCCTTCGGCACCGGCCCGCTGGCGGTCACCGACGGCCGGCTCTGCACCACCGTGGCGGGCGGGTTGGCCAACCCGTGGGACGCCGGCATCGGCCAGGACGGCGTACCGCTGATCGCCGGCGCCGAATACACCCTCGGCTTCGATGTCTCCGCCACTCCCGGCGCCGCGGTCAAGGCCGTGTTGCAGCTCGGCAGCGCCCCCTACACCACGTACGCGGCGGTGGACGCCACGGCGACCGGCACCGCCCAGCGGGTCGAGCAGACCTTCACCGTCCCGGACACCAACCCCAACGCCCAACTGATCTTCCAGGTCGGCGGTGCCGCCCAGGCGCAGACCATCTGCCTGGACGACGTCTCGCTGCGCGGCGGCGAGCCGCCCGAGCCGTACGTGCCGGACACCGGGCCACGGGTGCGCGTCAACCAGGTCGGCTACCTGCCTGGCGGGCCGAAGAACGCCACCGTCGTCACCGAGGCCACCGAAGCGCTGCCCTGGCAGCTGCGCAGCGCCGCCGGCGCCGTCGTGGCCAGTGGCACCACCACCGCTCGCGGTGTCGACGCCGCCTCCGGGCAGAACGTGCACACTGTCGACTTCTCCAGCTACCGCACCCCGGGCACCGGGCTCACGCTCACCGTGGACGGCGAGACCAGCCACCCGTTCGACATCTCCGGCGCCCTCTACGACCAACTGCGCTCCGACTCGTTGCAGTTCTTCTACGCCCAGCGCAGCGGCATCGCCATCGACGGCGACCTGATCGGCGACGAGTACGCCCGACCCGCCGGCCACCTCGGCGTCGCACCCAACCAGGGCGACACCAACGTGCCCTGCCAGCCGGGTGTCTGCGACTACTCGCTGGACGTGCGCGGCGGCTGGTACGACGCCGGCGACCACGGCAAGTACGTGGTCAACGGCGGCATCGCCACCTACCAGCTGTTGAACACCTTCGAGCGCACCAAGACGGCGGCCACCGCCAACGGCGGCGCCGAACTCGCCGACGGCACCCTGCGGGTGCCCGAGCGCGACAACGGGGTGCCGGACATCCTCGACGAGGCCCGCTGGGAGCTGGAGTTCCTGCTGCGCATGCAGGTGCCCGCCGGCAAGCCGCTCGCCGGCATGGTCCACCACAAGATCCACGACCAGAACTGGACCGGGCTGCCGCTCGCCCCGCAGGACGACCCGCAGCCGCGCGAGCTGCACGCACCGTCGACGGCGGCCACCCTCAACCTCGCGGCCACCGCCGCCCAGTGCGCCCGGCTCTTCGCCCCGTACGACGCGACCTTCGCGGCCCGCTGCGACACCGCCGCGAAGACGGCCTACGCCGCCGCCAAGGCCCACCCCGCGGTGTACGCCAGCCCGACCGACGGCACCGGCGGCGGCGCGTACGACGACAGCAACGTCACCGACGAGTTCTACTGGGCGGCGGCCGAGCTGTACCTGACCACCGGGGCGCAGACCTACCTGGCCGACCTGACCGCCTCACCGCACCACACCGGCAACGTGTTCGACCCGCGCGGCTTCGGCTGGCAGAGCGTCGCCGCGCTGGGCCGCCTCGACCTGGCCACCGTGCCGAACGGGCTGCCCCCCGCCGATCTGACCCGGGTCCGCGCCTCGGTCACCGCCGCGGCCGACACGTACCTCGCCGAGCTGCGCCGCCAGGCGTACGGGCTGCCGATGCCCGGTGACGCGAACAGCTACTTCTGGGGCGGCAACAGCAACGTCATCAACAACGCCGTGGTGCTGGCGACCGCGTTCGACCTGACCCGCAACGCCGCCTACCGCGACGGTGCCGTGCAGGCGATGGACTACATCCTCGGTCGCAACGCCCTGAACATCTCCTACGTCACCGGGTGGGGCGAGCACGCCGCGGAGAACCAGCACAGTCGGATCTTCGGCCACCAGCTCGACCCGAGCCTGCCCCGACCGCCGGCCGGTTCCCTCGCCGGTGGCCCGAACGCGGCCCTCCAGGACCCGTTCGTGGCGCAGCTGCTGGCTGGCTGTGAGCCGATGTTCTGCTACGTCGACGACATCAACTCGTACTCGACCAACGAGGTGGCGATCAACTGGAACTCGGCGCTGACCTGGATCGCCTCGTTCCTGGCCGACCAGGGTGACGCCGGCGCGGTGCCGGGCACCACCTGCTCGGTGGCGTACACCAACTACGGCGCCTGGCAGGGCGGCACCGGGTTCACCGCCCAGCTGACCATCCGCAACACCGGGTCCACCGCCGTCAACGGCTGGAGCGTGCGCTTCGCGTTCACCGGCAACCAGCGGGTCCGCGAGGCGTGGCTGGCGAAGGTCACCCAGTCCGGCGCGACGGTGACCGCGCGCAACGAGTCGCACAACGCCAAGATCGCGCCCGGCGGCTCGGTGATGTTCGGCTTCAACGCGACGACGGCCGGCGGCGCCAACCCGAGCCCCGGCCTGGTCACCGTCAACGGCGCGGCCTGCTCGTTGACCTGATCCCCGTCCTGGTGGCCGCCCGGGGAAGGCGGCCACCAGGACGGCACGAACACGCGGTCGGCGGGTCAACCGCCGGCCGCGTTGTGCGTCGCGACGAGGCTCGGCAACTCGACAAGCGAGTCGATCCGGAACAGGCACCGCTCGGCCACCGCGGAGGGGTCGAGGATGTACCCCCACGGACCCCGTCGGATCAGGCACGCCTTCATGCCAACCTCCAGGGCCGGGCGGACGTCGTTGTCGGGCCGGTCCCCGACATACAGGATCGACGACGCGACCCCACCGCCCGCGTCGACGACCCGCTCGAAGAACGCCGGTGCCGGCTTCGCCACGCCCCACCCGTGCGACGTGCCGATCACGTCCACGGGAAGGTCGAGATCGCGCAGGGTCGCCTCCGCGTGAGCCGGCTGGTTGCCGGCCAGACCCACGAACAGGCCCTGGTCCTTCAAGGACGTCAGGCACCCACGCGCGTCCGGGTACAGGTCCTCCTCGACGAACGACTCCGGCCGGCCGGCGGCCTCCCGACGGACCAGCTCGGTGGTGAGATCGAAGTCGGGCCGGAAGACCCGGAACACCTCCTGATAGTCCAGACCCCGCGCGATCACCGCGCCGAAGACCGCCGAGAACGTGTGCCGGGGCACGCCGAGCCAGTCGGCCCAGTCGGCGAACTCGCGGGACTCGTCGAGAATGGTGCCGCCCACATCGAAGAAGACCGTGCCGATCATGCCTGTCCCCGTTCCTCGTCGCGGGTCGCTGAGGCGCGGCCGCTGTCGCTGTCGTACGGCCGCTGTCGCTGTCGTGTCGCCGCGGTGTCGCTGGAGCCTAGGTGAGGTTGCCGGCAGTCGGCGTCCCTCCCGGCGTCCCTTTCGGCGGCACTGTCGAGCTGATGACGTGGACGAATCACCGGACCGGCGGCAAAACCGGTGGAGCGGCCGGGCGCCGTCAGCCACGGTGAGGCCCATGGATGGCGACGAACTGGCCGGTGCGGAGCGTCGGGTGTGGGCGGCCATGCCGGAGGGGACGCGGACCGCGCTGGCCGGGCTGTCCGGGGCGGACCTGCGGACTCTGCTGTTGGCGGTGGCGCGTGACCGGGCGGCGGCGGTACGCCCGTCGGAGGTGGTACGCCGGTGGCGCGAGGACCGGTTCGTCCGCCCGGCCGGCGCCGACCCGCGGGTGCTGGCTCGGGTGGAGGCCCGGATGTGGCAACTGCTGCCCGCCGACGTCTCCGGTGTGGAGCTGTCGCCGGTCGTACCGGTGGGCACCTGCTCGGCGGTCGCCCGGGGCGGCCAGAACAGGATCGTCACCACGATGCGCGCCAGCGAGGTGCTGAGCGACCCCACCAACGCCCTCGCGGTCGAGGCCGCGGTGCGTCGCCGCCGGCAGAGCGAGGTGCACCTGGCCGCCGTCCACCGGGTGCTGCGGGCGCAGGATTTCGGCGCCGGGGCGTCGGCGCACTTCCGGCTCTTCGCTCTGGTGTCCAGCGCCCGGGACACCGGCTCGGGCGGGACCGAGGCCCGGCTGCTGGTCCGGCACCTCAGCTACTGGCGGACCGTCCTCGCCGAGCTGGCCCCGTCGGCCGTCCCGCAGTTGCACGTCACCCACTTCGACGACCAGGTCGTCCGGGAACGGCTGGCCGACACGGTCCGACCGGCACTCGCCGGGGGTACGGTGCCGCTCGTGGACGAGCCGGGGCGCACCCGCGGTCGCGGCTACTACACCGGGTGTGCCCTACGGATCAGCCTCCTCGGTGGCGACCTGGAGATCGGCGACGGCGGCCTCACCGACTGGACCGCCCGGCTGACCGGCGACGCCAAGGAACGCTGTCTGATCTCCTGCCTCGCGACCGAACGCCTGGTCGACCACGTGGTCCACTGAGCCCGCTCAGACGCTGGCGGCCAGCGCTCAGCGGTCAGCCGATCTCCTCGTCGACGTAGCACCACCGCCAGGCCTCGCCCGGCTGCGCCGAGCGGATCACCGGGTGGCCGGTGGACGCGAAATGCTTGCTCGCGTGCTGGTTGGGCGACGAGTCACAGCAGCCGACCTGCCCGCAGCTGAGGCAGGTGCGCAGGTGCACCCAGTAGGTGTCGCCAATGGCGACGCAGTCGGCGCACTCGTCGGGGGTGCGTGGTTCGGCGGCACCGGCCTCGGTCAGGTGCTGACAGCTCACTTCTCAACCTCTCGCAGCAACGACTCTTCCAGGTCCAGGTCACGGTAGGCCTGCACCAGCACTTCCTCAGGGATCCGACCGGAGTCCCGGGCAGCCCGGAACACCTCCCGCTCGGCGTCGATCATCTCCTGTCGCAGCCGACCGTACGCCTGCGACGGGGTCTCCCGCTCGTCGCCGCCGAGTCGTTCCCACGCCATGTTGGTGCGGTCCTCCACCGCTCGGCGCAGCCGGGCCACCACCGGGTCCGGGGCGGTGTCGGCCAACTCGTCCAGGCGTTCCTGGGCGGCCCTGCTGGCCTGCTGTTGCACCCCGGCCGCGGAGAGCGCGTCCTGCATCGCGTCGTCCGGCGGCAGCTTCAACCGGCGTGCGACAAGTGGCAGGGTGGCGCCCTGGCCGACCAGGGTGAAAACAATCACGGCGAAGGCCAGCCAGATGAACAACGCCCTGGGGTACGGCTCGTCGCCGGCCAGCGTCAGCGGCAGCGCGAGCGCGGCGGCCAGGGTGACCACGCCGCGCATGCCGGCCCAGCCGATGATGATCGGGACCTTCGGCGACGGCCGGGCGTCACGGCGGCGGACCCGGGGGACCAACCGGGCCAGGTAGGTGGCCGGGAAGAGCCAGACGAACCGGGTCAGGAAGACGGTGGCGAGCACCGCGAGGGTGATCAGGGTGAGCGAGCCGATCGGCTCGTCGAGTTCGCGTAGCACCTCCCGCAGTTGGAGCCCGACCAGCAGGAAGACCAGGCCCTCCAGCAGGAAACGAACAAGCCGCCAGAACGCGCCGATCTGCAACCGGGACGCCGCCGACAGCAACTGCGGCAGCTTGTGGCCGAGCACCAGACCGGTGACGACCACCGCGACCACGCCGGAGGCGTGCAGGTGTTCGGCGGTGAACACCACCGCGAACGGGATGATCAGCGACAGCGCGTTGTCCAGCAGCGGGTCGGTGATGCGCCGGTGCAGGAAGCCGAACACCAGCGCCCCGAGCGCCCCGATCAGGATGCCGCCGCCGGTGGCCCGCAGCACCTCGACGGCGACCTCCGCCGTGCCGACGGCCGAGCCGACGGTGGCCATCGTCGCGACCCGCAGAAGCACCAGGGCGGTGGCGTCGTTGACCAGGCTCTCGCCCTCCAGGATGGTGACCACCCGGCGGGGCAGCCCGACCCGGCGGGCGACGGCCGTGGCGGCCACCGCGTCCGGTGGGGCGACCACCGCGCCGAGGGCCAGGCAGATCGCGAACGGCACCTGCGGCAACAGCAGGTGCAGCACCAACCCGACCACGAACGCGGTGAACAGCACCAGGCCGACTGCGAGCAGCAGGATCGGCCGGATGTTGTTCTTGAACGCCGGCACCGAGGTCTCCAGCGCGGCCACGTAGAGCAGCGGCGGCAGGATGCCGATCAGCACCAGCTCCGGCTCCAGGTGGACCTGCGGGAAGCCCGGCACGAATGAGAGCGCCAGGCCGAGGACGACCAGCACGATCGGCGCGAGCAGGCCGAGCCGGCGGGCCAACGCGGCGCCCAGGGTGGCGATCGCCAGGAAGACGACGACCGGGAACAGGCTTTCCATGGGGTACGAGCCTAGGGGTACGTGAACACCGCTCTGCTCAGCCGCCCGGGCGCAGCTTCGGCAGCACCTCCGCACCGAAGGCGTCGATGAATCCGCGCTGCTCCTGCCCGACGTGGTGCAGGGCGATCTGGTCGAAGCCGAGTTCCAGGTACTCCTCCAGCCAGCCGACGTGCCGGCCCAGGTCGGAGGAGACGTTCACCACCTCGGCGACGCGCTGCGCCGGCACGTCGGCGGAGACCACGTCGAAGTGCTCGGCGGTCTCGAGGTCCCAGCAGACCGGCGGGGGGAAGACGTTGCTGCGCCACTGGTCGTACGCGATCGCCTCGGCCTGTGCCTGTTCCGGCGCCCAGGAGACGTGCACCTGCAGGTGCAGTGGTCCACGCCCGCCCGCGTCCCGGTACGCGTCGATCATCTCGCGGAGGTGCGCCACCGGGGCGTTCACGGTGATCAGCCCGTCCGCCCATTCGGCGCACCACCGGGCGGTGGCCACGCTGACGGCGGCGCCGACAAGCGCGGGCGGCTGCTCGGGGCGGGTCCACAGGCGGGCGCGATCCACCCGGACCAGCCCGTCGTGGCTGACCTCCTCGCCGGCCAGCAGGGCGCGGATCACGTCGACGCACTCACGCAGCCGGGCCGAACGCACGTCCTTGCGCGGCCACGGGTCGCCGGTGATGTGCTCGTTGCTGGCCTCGCCGGTGCCCAGCGCGGCCCAGAACCGGCCCGGGTACATCGCGCCGAGGGTGCCGATCGCCTGCGCGATGATCGCCGGGTGGTAGCGCTGACCGGGTGCGTTGACGACCCCGAACGGCATACCGGTGGCCTGCAACGCCGAGCCGAGCCAGGACCAGGCGAAGCCGGACTCGCCCTGCCGCTCGCTCCACGGGGAGAAGTGGTCGGAGCACATGGCGGCGTCGAAGCCGGCCCGCTCGGCGTGCATCACCGCCTCCAACAGGGCGCGCGGACCGATCTGCTCATGTGAGGCGTGAAACCCGAACGACGTCATGGGCACACCTCCTACCCACGACGGCGCCGGCTGACGCGTGCCGCGCCCCGAACTGTTCGGCGTGCGCCCCCCGAACTATTCGGCGTGCGCGCCGGCGCCCGCTGAGGCGGCGCCCTCGCCCACCCAGACCGTCTTGGTGTTGCAGAACTCCCGCATCCCCAGCGCCGACAACTCCCGCCCGTACCCGGAGTTCTTCACGCCGCCGAACGGCAACTCGGGGTAGGAGGTGGTCATCCCGTTGATGAAGACGTTGCCGGCGTCCAGGTCGGTGGCGAAGCGCTCCTGCTCGGCCGGGTCGCGGGTCCAGGCGTTCGAGCCGAGCCCGAAGCTGGTGCCGTTGGCGACAGCGATGGCCTCCTCGTACGACGACACCCGGAACAGGCCGGCGACCGGGCCGAAGACCTCCTCCGACCACATCCGCATCTGCGGGGTGAGGTCGGTGACCACCGTCGGCGGGTAGAACCAGCCGTCACCGGTCGGCCGCTCGCCCCCGCAGAGCACCGTCGCGCCGTTGTCCACCGCGTCGCGGACCTGGGCGTGCACCTCGTCGCGGCCCCGCTCGCTGGCCAGCGGCCCGACGTCGGTGTCCGGGTCCATCGGGTCGCCGACCCGCAGGGCGGCCATGTTCGCGGCGAACTTCTCGGCGAACGCGTCGAAGACGTCGGTGTGCACGATGAACCGCTTCGCGGCGATGCAGGACTGGCCGTTGTTCTGGCAGCGGGCGGTGGTGGCCACCTCGGCGGCCCGGTCCACGTCGGCCGAGGGCATCACCACGAAGGGGTCGCTGCCGCCGAGTTCGAGGACCGTCTTCTTCAGCTCCCGTCCGGCGATCTGGGCGATGGACCGGCCGGCGGGTTCGCTGCCGGTGAGCGTCGCGGCGCGTACCCGGGGGTCGCTGAGGATGCGGTCGACGGCGTCCGAGCCGACCAGCACGGTGGTGAACGCCCCCTCGGGGAAGCCGGCGCGGCGGAACACGTCCTCCAGCAGCAGCGCGGTCTGCGGCACGTTCGAGGCGTGCTTGAGCAGCCCGGTGTTGCCGGCCATCAGCGCCGGTGCCGCGAAACGCATCACCTGCCAGAGCGGGAAGTTCCACGGCATCACCGCGAGCACCACACCGATCGGCTGGTAGCGGATGAACGCCCGGGTCGCCTTCACCGCGTCGGCGTCGGCCGGCTCGTCGGCGAGGAACGCGGGGGCCCTGTCGGCGTAGAAGCGGGCGGCCGTGGCGCACTTGGTCACCTCGGCCTGCGCGGAGGCGTAGGTCTTGCCCATCTCGGTGGTCATGATCCGGGCGATCTCGTCACGCTCGGCGTCGAGCAGGTCCGCGGCGGCGTTCATCCACCGGGCGCGCTGGTCGACTGTCGTCTCCCGCAACTGCTGGAACGCGAGGTCGGTGCGCTCGATGGCACCGTCGAGCTGCTCGGTGGACATCGCCTCATAGGTCTTGAGCACCTGGCCGGTGGCGGGGTTGGTGGTGGCGATGTGGGGCATCTCGTCCTCCTGTCACTCGAACAGCGAGTGTCGTACGCCCGGCTCCTCGCGGCGGCGGGCGGCGCGGCGGCGCTGGATCACGACCAGGTCGACCACGGCGACCACGGCGAAGATCGCGCAGAGTACGCCGAGCCAGGCGATACCGGCCCAGAACGCCAGCACCGCGAAGATCACCATGATCACCAGACCGAAGCTGGCGAGGGTGAGCCGGAGGTTCAGCGCGCTGTTCGCGTGGCCGACCGTGCCACGGGCACGCCGAGGCTGCGATCTCGTCATACCCACCGATCTACCCCCGATCGGCCGGCTTAACCGGTACGGCGCGCGGGCGGACCCGGCCGCGCCGGTGTGCTCCGGCACATCCGTTCGCGCCGCGGCCCCGCCGGCCGGAGGATGAGCGCATGTCAATGACCCTCACCGTGCCGGTGACCGTCTCCATCGCCCGCCGCGTCGACCCCGACCGGGCCAGCGAGATGGTGGCCTGGATGCGGGCCGGCACCGCGCTCGCCGAGGCGTTCCCCGGGTTCCTGGGCGCCGGCTGGGTGCAGAGCGGCCCCGGTTCGCCGGAGTGGCACATGCTCTACCGATTCGCCGACGCCGAGACGCTGCGCCGGTGGGAGGAGTCGCCGCAGCGGCACTGGTGGCTCAGCTCGGCGCAGGGCATCGTCGAGCACACCCGGGTGGAGCGGCGTACCGGGATCGAGGGCTGGTTCGACAGGCCGCTGGAGCACTCGGTGGACCAGGTGGAGCCGGCCGCGCCCGCGTCGCCGCCGCGCTGGAAGCAGGCGGTGACCATCTGGTTGGCGTTCTTCCCGCTGAGTCTGACCGCCACCCTGCTGACGAGCCGCTTCCTCGACGCGGTGCCGCTGGCGGCCCGGGTGCTCCTGATGACCCTCTGCCTGACCCCGCTGATGACCTATCTGGTGCTGCCCCGGATCACCCGGGCGTTGCACTGGTGGCTGCACGGCCAGCCGGCACCCTGGCGGGACGCATAGCACCTCGACGGCTTCCGTGTCGGCGCTCTGCCGCATACCCGACAGCAACTTCCCGGCACACCGCGTCCAGCGCATAGAGTTACCGCGCTGTCGCTCTGTGCTGCGGAACGGGAGACGTCATGCCTCGACGCTGGGTTGCCGCCCTGGCCTGTCTCGCGGCGCTGGTCGCGCTGGCCTGCGAGGGCGGCACCTCGGCGACACCCCGCCCCACCACGAGCGCCCCGCCGTCGGGTGGGCCCGGCGGCATCGCCGCCCTCGGCGACTCGATCAGCACCGGTTTCGCCTCCTGCCTGGTGCTCACCTCCTGCGAGCGCAACTCCTGGTCGACCGGGGACGGGCTGCGGGTGCAGAGCCACTACCGCCGGCTGCTGGAACAGAACACGGCGATCCGCGACCGGAGGTACAACCACGCCCGTCCCGGCGCCCGCGCGGACGCTCTCGCCGGTCAGGCCGAGGCGGCGGTACGCGACCGCGCCGACTACGTCACGGTGCTGATCGGCGCCAACGACGTCTGCCGGGGCGGGGTGGACGCGATGACGCCGGTGAAGCAGTTCCGGGCCGACGTCGACCAGGGGCTGCGGGTTCTGCGGACCGGCCGGCCGAAGGCCCGGGTGCTGGTGGTGAGCATCCCCGACCTGTACCGGCTGTGGGAGGTCGGGCACGACGACGCCCGGGCGACCCGCGCGTGGCGGCGGGGCGGCATCTGCCCGGCCCTGCTGGCCGAGGCGACCTCGACCGCCCCCGCCGACCGGGCGCGCCGGGCCGCCGTCCGGGACCGGATCGCCGCGTACAACGCCGAGTTGACGGCGGCCTGCCGGGCGTACGGGTCCCGGTGCCGGCACGACGGCGGCGCGTTGCACAAGGTCCGGTTCACACTGGATCTGCTCAACCCGCTGGACTGGTTCCACCCCAACGCCACCGGTCAGGGCCGCATCGCCGAGGTGACCTGGCGCTCCTCCGGCCTGGCCAACTGAGGACCGGGACGGACGTCAGGGCTGGCGCGGCTGCGGGACGGCGCTGCCGTGGGAGCGGTAGAGCGCCCGGGATCGCTGGGCGAGATCCTTTGTGGCCGACGAGTTGGCCCAGGTGCCGAGCACGATGGCCGCGCCGGGGACGATCTTGGCAACCATCCGCTTGGCGGCCCGGACGCCGGCCATCTGGGCCAGCCGGACGCCGAGTTGCAGCATGACCCGACCGAGCGGACGCTGGCCGCCCAGGCCGAAGAGCGCGTCGGCGCGTTCCCGGCCGGCGGCCACGCCGAGCGCCAGTCGGGCGCTCTCGGCGACCTTGTGTACCCGCTGGAGCACCAGCAGGTCGGTGGCCCGATCGCTGTGCAGCGGGTCGACGTCGTACGCGGCGGCGATGTGCAGCACCATCCGCGCCTGGGTCCAGGCCAGCACGCCCACGTCGATCACGGCGCCGGGCAGCCCGGCCGCGCCGGAAACCGCGCCGGAGAGCCGGGCCAGGTTGACGAACTTGCGGGCCGCCTGGTCGGCGAGCACATCGGCGGAGATTCCGGGCTGCTCGGCCCGGGCCCGGGCGGCCCACTGCACGGCCTCCGGCCCGAGGCGGCGCACCGCCTCCAGGGCGAGGTGCTCCGGCGCGTACTGCGGGTCGTCACGCATCCGGTCCCAGAGGCGGGCCGGCGGACCCTCGGGAGCGTCCACCGGCCCGGCCGGCAGGTCGACGGACGGTCGCGGAGTTGGAGCGGCGGGCTGACTGCCGACGGGCGGGGTGTCGGTCACCAGGTCTCCCCAGGGGTGGGATCGGTGGACAGGGCGGCCGATGCAGCGGTCAGCGGCGGCGGTTGGACAGCCTGGCCGCCAACCCCTTCAGCTTCTGCTGGTTGCCCGGCTTGGCCATCTCCCGACGACCTCGCTCGACCAGCTGCTGCCCCTTCGGCGATCGCAGGAACGTGGTGATCCGCTGCATCAGTGACATGTCGTCCTCCTGTCGACGATCCCGTAGTCATGTTTGTACCCCGTACCCGCAAGACATGTACCCGGGATGCGACAGCCTCAACCCTGACCGTCCATAGTGGGCGGTAGGTTACCGCCCCGCCGGCACGATGGCGTCAACGACCCGGGTCGCCCGCCACTCGTGCTGCTGGTAGTGCTCGGGGTACGCGGAGACCTGCACCGCCTGGGCGGCGTCGGTGAGCCGCATCCCCTGCCAGCCGGGCACCTGCTGCAGCGCGGCGAGGAACTGCCGGGTCGCGAACTCGGGGTCCATCAACCGCCCGACCGGGCCCCAGCCGCTGCTGGAGCGCTGCTGGAACAACCCGACCGAGTCGTGGTCCCAGCCGACGCCCTGGTGCGGGTAGTCCTGCGACTCGGGCAGCACGCCGCTGGCCACGTTGTAGAGGTTGCTCTCCTGCATGGCGGTGGCCACCGCGATCACCAGACCCCGGCGCGGCACCCCCATCTTGCGTCCGGTGCGGACGATCGCCTCGGCGTTCTCCATCTGGTCCTCGTCCAGTCCGGCGACGGGCGCCGGGTCGGTCGGGCGGGCCGGGGCGGCCTTGCGGGCCGACGCGGTGGTGTCCGGGTCGGCGGGGCTCGCCGTGGGGGCGGCCGCGGACGCGCTCGGGGCGGCCGTGCGGTCGAGGGAACGGGAGGAGCCCTGCTGCTCGGCGCGCTGCGCCAGCTCGGCGCTGGAGGGCGATCCGCCCCGGGTCGTCGCGCCGGCGTCCTCGTCGCGGACCTGGACGACGGCGGTCAGACCGAGGCAGCACACCACGCCCGTGGCCAGCGCCAGCTGCGCCCGGCGTCGACCGGTCAGGTCCCGGGCGTACGCCCGGAGCCGACTCGCGGCGGTTGTCCGTTCGGTTGAGGTGCCATCCTCCGTATCGGCACTGGGGGTGCTCGGGGCGTACGTCTCGTCGAGGGTGCCGTCGTCACGCATCAACCGAGGCTAGGCAGACCGAAACGCCGATCACGCACGGTGATCACGTGGTCCTCGACACAGATTCGGCGGGTGCCGGTGGACGACCCGGGCGGGTCGACCCGCCCGGGGAACGGACCTCGCGTACCGGATGAAGCGGGTGCCGCACGCGGACTGCCACGGAACGTGGCAGAGCCGGACATCCGCCCGCCGAGCCTGACATGATCGACAAACTCGGCCTTTGGGCCGAACCGCCCCTCCACCGATCGGCCAAGCGGCTCGACCGGGTGGCACAAACAACCCATTGGTCCGGTCCTGCCCACCACCCGGCCAACGGATCGCCCGGCGCAGGAATGCACCAGGATGGCGGGTACGTTGCCCGAACGGGTGCCCTCCGTCGCGAGCGCGCCCCGCAGGCACATTTCAGGGAGGTCCGCACCGGTGCTCGACCCACACGAGCTCTACCAGCTCACCGACGATCTGCCCGACCTCGGGCAGCCGGTCCTGATCCAGGCCCTCACCGGGTTCGTGGACGCCGGAAACGCCAGCCGACTGGCGCGTGAGCAGCTGCTCACCTCGCTGGAGGGTCGGCCGATCGCCACCTTCGACGTCGACCAGCTCTTCGACTACCGGTCGCGGCGACCGGTGATGACCTTCGTCGAGGACCACTGGGAGAGCGTCGACGCACCCAAGCTGGAACTGCACCTGCTGCACGACGACGACGAGACCCCGTTCCTGCTGCTCACCGGCCCCGAGCCGGACCTGCAGTGGGAGCGTTTCGTGGCCGCCGTCGCCGGGCTGGCCGCCCGGCTGGACGTCCGGCTCACCGTGGGGCTCAACTCGATCCCGATGGCGGTCCCGCACACCCGCCCGACCGGGGTGACCGCACACGCCACCCGCCCGGAGCTGATCAGCGGCTACGAGCCCTGGCTGCAACGCGTCCAGGTGCCCGGCAGCGTCGGTCACCTGCTGGAGTTCCGCCTCGGTGAGCAGGGCCGCGACGCGCTGGGCTTCGCCGCGCACGTGCCGCACTACGTGGCGCAGACCGAGTACCCGGCCGCCGCCGAGGTGCTGCTCACCTCGGTGTCCCGCAGCACCGGGCTGCTGCTGCCCGGCGACGGGCTGCGCTCGGCCGCCGAGGTCGTCCGGGTCGAGATCGACCGGCAGGTGGCGCAGACCGAGGACGCCGCGGCCCTGGTCCAGGCCCTGGAGGAGCAGTACGACGCGTTCGCCCGGGGTCGGGGCGAGAAGAGCCTGCTCGCCCCGGACGCCGGTCCCCTGCCCACCGCCGACGAACTCGGCGCCGAACTGGAACGGTTCCTGGCCGAACAGACCCGTCCCGGCGACACCCCGGGCAGCTGACCCAGCGTCGCGCGGGCGAATGCGGCAGGCTGGGGGCATGCGCCTGGCGACCTGGAACGTCAACTCGGTGAAGGCCCGCCTACCCCGGCTGCTGCAGTGGCTGGCCGACACCGGGCCGGACGTCGTCTGCCTGCAGGAGACCAAGTGCCCGGACGGCGCCTTCCCGGTGACCGAGGTGGGCGAGCTGGGCTACACCGTGGCGAGCCACAGCGACGGCCGGTGGAACGGGGTGGCCATCCTGTCCCGGGTCGGGCTGAGTGACGTCCGGGTCGGGTTCGCCGACGAGCCCGGCTTCCCCGAGCCCGAGGCCCGAGCCATCTCCGCCACCTGCGACGGGGTGCGGGTCTGGTCGGTGTACGTGCCCAACGGCCGGACGCCGGACGACCCGCACTACGCGTACAAGTTGGCCTGGTTCGCGGCACTGCGTGACGCGCTGGACGCCGAACTGGCCACCGGGTTGCCGCTGGCGGTCTGCGGCGACTTCAACGTCGCCCCGACCGACGCCGACGTCTGGGACCCGGCGGTCTTCACCCACTCGACGCACGTCACCCCGGCCGAACGGGCGGCCCTCGCGGCGTTGCGCGACCTCGGCCTCACCGACGTGGTGCCGACCCCGATGAAGGGCCCGCACCCCTTCACCTACTGGGACTACCGCGCCGGCATGTTCCACCAGAACAAGGGCATGAGAATCGACCTGGTGTACGCGTCCGCGCCGTTCGCCCGAGCGGTCCGCTCCGCGTACGTGGACCGCGAGGCCCGCAAGGGCAAGGGCCCCTCCGACCACGCGCCGATCGTTGTCGACGCGGACCTGGTCCCCGCGGTCGAGGCGTTCTGACTGGCTAGGGTGGGCAGATGGCAGTCGTGAAGATCAACGCAATCGACGTCCCGGCCGGCGGCGGCGCGGAGTTGGAGAAGCGGTTCGCCGCACGGGCCGGCGCGGTGGAGAACTCCCCCGGCTTCCTCGGCTTCGAACTACTCCGCCCGGTGGCCGGTGAGACCCGGTACTTCGTCTACACGAAGTGGGAGAGCGAGGAGGCGTACCAGGCCTGGGCCGCCGGCCCGTCCCGCGCCGCCCACGCGAGCGCGCCCGGCGAGAAGCCCCGCCCCCCGGTCGCCACCGGCGCCAGCCTCCTGGAGTTCGAGGTGGCCCTGCACGTCCCCCAGCCCTAGTTGGGCGCCGAGGGTCACCGCAGCGGTCCGCGACCCGCCTCAGGGAATGAGCAGGGCCTTGCCCGGGATCGAGCGCGCCTCCATCGCGCGGTGAGCGTCGGCCGCCGAGGACAGCGGGTACTCGCGTGCGATGACCGGGCGTATCCGCCCTTGCACCGCCTCGGTCAGGGCACTGCTCGCGAGCTGCACCATCTTCGGCGCCTCGAACTGGACGTCCCCGATGCCGTGTACGTCGACGCCGCGCGCCTGCGCACCTCCCAGGTCCACCGTGGCGAAGGTGCCACTCGCGGCCCCATGGGCCGAGACCCGCCCGCCGTCGGCCACCAGATGAAAGGCGTCGCTGCCCAGATCTCCCCCGACACCGTCCAGCAGCACGTCCACAGAAAGGCCGCCGAGGGCTTCGCGTACCACGTCGGCCCACCCCTCCGTGGCGTAGTCGACGACAGCGTCGGCGCCGAGCCGTCGTACAAGTGTGAGCTTGTCCGTGCCACGGGCCGCTCCCACGACCTGCGCACCAAGACCGTGGGCGAGCTGAACGAGCAGCGTTCCCATGCCGCCCGCGGCCCCCAGGATCAGCACCCGGTCGCCAGGCTTGACGCCGAGGCCGTCGATGATGCCCATGGCGGTCACACCGTCGTGTGCGAGGCCAGCCGCTTCCCGCAGGCCCAGACCGTCGGGGACCGGCACCAGCCGGTCGACGCTGGTCCGAACCAGTTCAGCGTACGAACCCCGCGTCCCGGCACCCGCGACGACCTGGCGGCCGAGCCAGGACGCGGAGACGCCCGGTCCGGTGGAGACGACCGTTCCGGCCGCTGCGCCGCCCGGCACGTACGGCGGGGTGACGCCGAACCTCTCACCCCAGCCACCGCGGATCTGAGTCTCCACGTAGATCGTGTCCACGGCCTCGGCCCGAACAATGACCTCCCCCTCCCCGGCTTGCGGATCGGGCAGGTCCACCGAGGTCAGAACCTCCGGACCCCCGTACGAAGAGACCTGGATCGCACGCACGTATGTCTCCGATCAGCCGCGGTCCGACGGCGAGGAGCCGCCTCGACACGTCGTCTCAGCGACGCTAGGACTTGAACATTGGTTGAGGTCAAGCGGGAGGCTCGGAGATCGATGGCGAGATTCACCGGGCGTCGGCACCACGCCGCCGCACCCGCGGACGCGCTCCGGCCGGCACCTGCCCGGTGTTGTTCCTCTGGAGCCAGGGCGGCCAGGTCGCGAAGCTCTACGACGACCCGCTGGCCATCTGGCGGGAATGGGCCGACGACGTACGCGGCGAGCCGGTCCCGGTCGGCCACTTCATCCCGGAAGAGGCACCCGAGCAGACCGCGCGCCGACTCCTCGACTTCCTGAGCTGACACCCGCGCCAACCGGCGGACACGTCACCGGTTGATCCACTCGCGTTTGTGAAAGTCGGGGTGTCCGGGCCGACCCGACACCCCGACTTTCATGATCCCGAGTTGATCAAGCAGTGGCGGGCGGCCGACCGACCGAACCAGGAACGAGGTCGGTCTCAGGACTTGCGGGACGACTGGAACGTGGCGAAGGCGATGACGTTGTCGGCGTAGCCGGTGCGCCCGCCGATGAACTGGCCGCCGCAGGTGATCAACCGCAGCCCCCGTGGCCCGTCGTGGCCGTAGATCCGCTCGGCGGGCAGCTGGTCCTTGGGGAAGTGCTCGACGGTGTCGACCCGGAACACCACCACCGACTCGTCCGCCCGGGCCACCTCGATCAGGTCGCCGGGCTTCAGCTTGCCCAGGTCGTAGAAGACCGACGGCCCGGTCTTCGTGTCCACGTGCCCGACGATCACTGCAGGGCCCGGCTCACCGGGGGTGGGCCCGCGGTCGTACCAACCGGTCTCGTTGTGCCGTTCCAACGGCGGTACGGCGATCGAGCCGTCGCGCGCCTGCCCGACCGGTGTCACCGGCGCGGCCACCTTGATCGCCGGCACCGAGAGGCGCACCGGGCGGCTGGCTGACAACCCGACCGACTCGCTGCGGGCCGGCCGGTCACCGCCGGCCGGGGCGAAGTCGAGCGGGCCGACCGAGCGGCCCAGCCCCGCCCCGGTGGCGAAGACCCCGGCCAACACCAGCACCACTGCCAGCGGTATCGACCACGGGCTACGGCCGGAGGGGCGACTGCGTCGAGGGGCGACGGCGGTCGGCGGACGGGCTGCCACAGTCGGGCGTTCGGGGCTCAGCGGACTGTCGTCCAGCGGCAGGCGGCGGTCGTCGTCGAAGCGGTCGCCCGTCGGCCACCGGTCGTCACGCGGGAGCCGGTCGTCCGTCGGCCACCGGTCGTCACGGGCGCGGCGGTCGTTCGTCGGCGAGCGGTCGTCGCGCGCTGGGCGGGGCCCGGAAGAGGGGCGAGGGCTCGACGACGGGCGGGAGCCGGGAGACGGGCGGGGGCCCGGCGGCGAGGCAGGTCGGAAGATCTCCATGGCCGGCTCAGCGCCCAGCGCCACGGACCAGACGTGGGCGACGCAGCGCCACCACGGCGAGGATCAGCCCGGTGATGGTCAGCGCCGCACCGGCGGGCAACAGCAGCTCGCCGGTCATGCCGCCCGCACCGCCACCGAAGCCGGTGGCCGGACCGCGACTGGGATGGGGGGACGGCGTCTTCTTGACCACCTGGAGCATGGTGGAGGCGGTCTCGCCGTCGCGGCACTCCAGCTTGACCCGGTAGTTGCCGGGGCGGGTGCGCTCGCGCACCATCGGCGCGGCGGTGAGCACCCCGTGCTGCGGCTGCACGCCGACCGCCCCGAAGGCGTCGGAGACCACGGTGGCGCCCACCGAGTTGTCCCGACAACTGGCCCGGATGCCGACCAGATAGCCGGGCTGCACCGTGCTGGGGCTGACCTCGACGAAGATGTCCACCGGCGGCGGCGGTTGAGGCGCCCCACCGGGCGGCCATTCCGGCTGCCGGACCGGCGCAACGCCGGCGGCGAGCTGGAACACGGCAGGAGCGGCGAGAACGCGTTCCGGCGCAGGTGCCGCGAGGACGGGCACGGATGCCGCGACGGCGAGCCCAGGCGCCGCGAGGACGGGCACGCGCGCCGCAAGGGCGGGCGCGGCAGCCAACAGGGGGGTGGCGAACACGGTCACCAGCGACAGGATCACGACGCCGCGGGTCAGTCTCACGATGCCCCCTCTCGACGCCGTGCGGCCGGGTCGGGCAGTGGCGCACCTCGACCTGCCGTACCAGTTGGATCCTCTCATTTCCGGTCGCACATCACATCCGATCCGCTGGCGGCGTCGCGTAGGCTCGGGACGCTGTGACCGCCACCGACCATTCTCCCGCCGTCCCGCCCGCGAGCCGGACGATCCGCACGTTCCACCCCCGACGGGGTCGGATGAGCGACCGGCAGACCGACGCGCTGAGCCGGCTCTGGCCCGCGTACGGCCTGGATGTGCCGGACGGACCTGTGGTGCCCGTCGACCTGGCCGACCTGTTCGGTCGCCGGGCGCCCGTGGTGCTGGAGATCGGTTCGGGCATGGGCGACAGCACCGCCGCGATGGCTGCCGCCGACCCGGATCGAGATTATCTGGCGGTCGAGGTGCACACGCCGGGAATCGCCAACCTCCTCGACCTGGTGCAGCGCGGTGGCCTGCGCAACGTACGGGTGGCGCAGGGCGACGCGTTGTCCCTGGTCAGCGGCTTACCCGAGGGTGTGCTGGACGCCGTGCACGTCTTCTTCCCGGACCCGTGGCCGAAGTCCCGCCACCACAAGCGGCGGATCATCCAGCCGACGCACGTGGCGTTGTTACGGTCCCGGCTGCGTCCCGGTGGCGTGTTGCACTGCGCGACGGACTGGGCCGAGTACGCCGAGGCGATGAAGGCGACGCTGGACGCCGACCCGGAACTGGTGGACGCGTACGGCGGCTTCGCGCCGCGTCCGGCGCACCGCCCGGTGACGAAGTTCGAGCGGCGGGCGATCACCGCCGGCCGGCCGGTCGCCGACCTGCTGTACCGCCGGCGGTGACCGACGAAACGCCCTAACCGCAATACGGCGGGGCGTCTGGGCGAGGTCCGGTGCGGGCCCGGTTGGCGTAGCGGGGCATGATCCAGGCACCATGGACAGGCTATGACGCTCACCGCCGCGCTGCCGACAAGCGCCGACCCCGACACCCTCTTCGACGCGTTCGCCGGCTGGGCGAAGGAGCGCGGCCTCGACCTCTACCCCCATCAGGAGGAGGCGGTCATCGAGATCGTCTCCGGCGCCAACCTGATCATGAACACGCCCACCGGCTCGGGCAAGAGCCTGGTGGCGATCGCGGCGCACTTCGCGGCCCTCGCCGACAGCCGGACGACCTTCTACACCGCGCCGATCAAGGCGTTGGTGTCGGAGAAGTTCTTCGCGCTCTGCGAGGTCTTCGGCGCCGAGAACGTCGGGATGCTCACCGGCGACGCCAGCGTCAACGCCGACGCCCCGATCATCTGCTGCACCGCGGAGATCCTGGCCAACCTGGCGCTGCGCGAGGGCGACCGGGCCGACGTCGGCCAGGTGATCATGGACGAGTTCCACTTCTACGCCGAGCCCGACCGGGGCTGGGCGTGGCAGGTGCCGATCATCGAGTTGCCGCAGGCCCAGTTCATCCTGATGTCCGCCACCCTGGGGGACACCACCCGGTTCGTCGACGACCTGACCCGGCGCACCGGACGGCCGACCGCCGTCGTGCGCTCGGCCGAGCGGCCGGTCCCGCTGATCTTCTCGTACGCGATGACGCCGCTGCACGAGACGCTTGAGGAGCTGCTGGAGACCAAGCAGGCCCCGGTGTACGTGGTGCACTTCACCCAGGCCGCCGCGCTGGAACGCGCCCAGGCGCTGACCAGCGTCAACGTCGCGACCCGCGCCGAGAAGGACATGATCGCCCAGGCGATCGGCAACTTCCGGTTCACCGCCGGCTTCGGCAAGACGCTCTCCCGGCTGGTCCGGCACGGCATCGGCGTGCACCACGCCGGCATGCTCCCCAAGTACCGCCGCCTGGTGGAGACCCTCGCCCAGGCCGGCCTACTCAAGGTCATCTGTGGCACCGACACGCTCGGCGTCGGCATCAACGTGCCGATCCGCACCGTGCTGTTCACCGGCCTGTCCAAGTACGACGGGGTACGCACCCGGCTGCTCAAGAACCGGGAGTTCCACCAGATCGCCGGGCGGGCCGGACGGGCCGGTTACGACACCATCGGCCGGGTCGTGGTGCAGGCCCCCGAGCACGTCATCGACAACGAGAAGGCCCTCGCCAAGGCCGGCGACGACCCGAAGAAGCGCCGCAAGGTGGTGCGCAAGAAGCCGCCGGAGGGTTCCATCGGCTGGGGTCAGCCCACCTTCGACCGACTTGTCGACGCCGAGCCGGAGCCGCTGACCTCCAGCTTCCAGGTCAGCCACTCGATGCTGCTCAACGTCATCGGCCGGCCCGGTGACGCGTTCGCCGCGATGCGGCACCTGCTCACCGACAACCACGAGGAGCCGGCCGCACAGCGCCGGCACATCCGCCGGGCGATCGCCATCTACCGGGCGCTGCGGGCCGGCGGGGTCGTCGAGGAGCTGCCCGAACCGGACGAGACCGGCCGGCGGATCCGGCTCACCGTCGACCTCCAGCTCGACTTCGCGCTCAACCAGCCGCTCTCCCCCCTCGCCCTGGCCACCATCGAACTGCTCGACGCCGAGTCGCCGTCGTACCCGCTCGACGTGTTGAGCGTGATCGAGTCGATCCTCGACGACCCCCGCCAGATCCTCTCCGCGCAGCAGTTCAAGGCGCGCGGCGAGGCGGTCGCCGCGATGAAGGCCGAGGGCATCGAGTACGAGGCGCGCCTCGAGCTGCTCGAGGACGTGACCCACCCGAAGCCCCTGGCCGAGCTGCTGGAGGCCGCGTACGAGATGTACCGGCAGGGGCACCCGTGGGTCGCCGACCACCAGCTCTCCCCCAAGGCCGTGGTCCGCGACATGTACGAGCGGGCGATGACCTTCACCGAGTACGTGCAGTTCTACGGGCTGACCCGCTCGGAGGGCCTGGTCCTGCGCTACCTGGCCGACGCGTACAAGACGCTGCGCCAGACCGTGCCCGAGGACGCCAAGACCGAGGAGTTGATCGACCTCATCGAGTGGCTGGGCGAGCTGGTCCGCCAGGTCGACTCCAGCCTGATCGACGAGTGGGAGCGGCTGCGCAACCCGTCCGACGTGGCCGAGGTGGCTCAGGCGCACGCCGCCCTCGCCGACCGGCCACCGGCGGTGACCCGCAACGCGCGGGCGTTCCGGGTGCTGGTGCGCAACGCGCTGTTCCGCCGCGTCGAGCTGGCCGCGCTACGCCGCTGGGATCTGCTCGCCGAGTTGGACGCCGAGGACGGCTGGGACTACGACGCCTGGGCCGACGCCCTCGGGCCGTACTTCGAGGCGTACGACTCGATCGGGGTCGGGCCGGACGCCCGCGGCCCGGCGCTGCTCATGATCGAGCAGGGCCGGGAGCGGTGGACCGTACGGCAGATCTTCGACGACCCGGACGGTGACCACGACTGGGGCATCAGCGCCGAGGTCGACCTGGCCGCCTCGGACGAGATCGGTGCGGCGGTCGTCCGGATCACCGACGTCGGCCAGCTCTGACAGGCGTCTCGGCAGGGGGTCGTCCGCACGCCGGACGGCCCCCTTTGTCGCGTTTTCCGCACCCCTTCTTTCGCTGGGCGATGTCAGACCCGTCGATTAGAATGTATGTACTAATCGAGTTCCTGACCTGCAGGATTACGATCCGGGAGGACGCCCGTGACCGCGCCCGCCGCCACGCCCCTCACCCCCTACGCCACGTTGCTCGGCTTCACCCGCTACGTCGACCGCACCGGCCCCACCAAGGCGACCTTCGTGGGCGGCCTGCGTAAGCAGCGAGCCAGCCGGTCCGGCTTCAACCCGCACGGGCAGTTCGTCAAGGCACTCAAGGCCGACATCGCCTTCCACACCGGCGGCACCCACCTGACCGGGGTGGTCGACGTGGTCAAGCCCCGCTGGCGCCCGCTCTACCAGGCGCTCGTTCCCGGCGCCACGGCCTGGCTGCACTCCCTCGGCGAGCCGGCCGCCGTCGACCTCGCCCAGACCCGCGACGCCCTGGCCATGCTGGGCGACCTACCCGTCAAGATCAACCCCCATTTCGGGGTACGCCACGCCGACGGCCGCGCCGAAGCGGTCCGCCTGCACTTCGACGAGACCCCGCCGAGCGAGGAATCGGTGCTGGCCACCCTGCACCTGATGGCCCGGCACATGGACGCGCTGCTCCCGCACGCCGAGCCGGTCCTGGTCGATGTCCGCCGTGGCCAGGCCCACCACATGCCCACCGACGCCAAGCCCGAGCAGATCGAACGCTGGCTGGCCGGCGAAGCCGCCGCCTTCCGCGCCATCTGGTCCACCGCCGCCTAACCCACCCGACCCCCACCCCCACCCGCACCCCGCCGCCGCCCTCAAGATCCGCGCAACTTCAGGGACGCTGCTGTCTCCCACGATCGGGAAGCAGCAAGAACCCTGAAGTTGCGCGGATCTTGTACGTCCGGCCCCCACGTGAGGGTTATCCACAAGGGCTGTCGGCGGGCGTGCCCGGCCGGCAGGGTGTCTTCATGCCTGCTTCTCCACGGCGTCCGACAAGGTTGCAGGGGCGTGTCTTCCGCGGCTCCCGCGCCGTCGCGGACGGACTCATCACCCCTGCGGAACTGCGCAGCTCGGCGTGGCGGCCCCTTTTCCGCGACGTCTACGCGGATGCCCGACTGGAGGTCACGCACCGCGCTCGTTGTGCCGCGGCGGCACAACTGGTGCTACCCCCGGGTGTGGTGATCGCCGGGCGCAGCGCGGCAGCCCTCTACGGCGCAGCGTCGGTCGCCGGCAACGAGCCGGTCGATGTCCTCGTGCCCAGCGGCCAGCGGTTCGGACCGGTGTCGGGCCTCGCCGTCCACGTTGGCACGATCGACGGAGCCGACGTCATGCTACGCCGGGGCATCCCGATGACCACGCCGACGCGTACCTGCTGGGATCTGGCCCAGTGGCTGCCGACGGAGGAGGCCGTCGCGATCGTGGATCGGCTCGCCCACAACCATCTGGTGGCACTCGCATCGTTGCGGGCAAACGCCCGGGCGCGGGTCGGCGACCGAGGGTGGAAGCGCATGGTGCGGGTGGCCGACCTGGCTGACGCGGGCGCGGAATCGGCCCCGGAGTCCCGGCTGCGGGTGCGGATAGTGCTCGCCGGAGTGCCGGCGCCCGTGACGCAGTTCGTGGTCGAGCGCGAGGGGAGATTCGTGGCCCGCCTGGACCTGGCGTGGCCACACCTCAAGGTCGCCGTCGAGTACGACGGGCTGTGGCACGACGACCCCGAGCAGTTTCACCGCGATCGACGTCGCCTCAACCGCCTGCTCGGTGACAACTGGATCGTGCTGCACGTGACCGCGAAACGATTCCGGGAGGACTTCGACGGCTTCCTCGAGGAACTCCGTCAAGCCCTCAACTCCCGATCCCGCTGACCCCGACGGGCCCCCGACCCCAAGATCCGAGCAACTGCAGGGTTACTGCTGCTTCAGCGGCTTGCGAGGCAGCAGTTTCCCCGTAGTTGCTCGGATCTTGGGGTTCGTTCGCGGCGGACCGGGGGTCAGGCGGCGGGGAGGTACTTGGCCAGGTCGTCGAGGATCTTGTTGGCGGCGCCGACGCCGATGCCGGTCATCCAGACCTCGTCGGAGACGGGGTACGCCTTGCCGGCCTTGACGGCGCCCAGGCCCTTCCAGAGGGTCCCGCCGGCCACCTTGCTCTGCTCGGCGGCGGCCTTGTCGCCGTACGCGGTCACGAAGATGACGTCACCGTCGACCTCGTTGATCCGCTCGGGGCTGACCAGGTCGAAGCGCTTGTCCTCCTTGTTGGCGAGCATCTGCCGCTCGGGGCGGCCGAGGCCGGTGTCGCCGATGACGATGCCGGAGAACGAATCCGGGCCGTACACCCGGATGTTGCCCGGGATGAACCGCACGATCGACACCTTGCGCGCGGCGGGGTCGCCGAGGGTGGCACCGAAGTCCTTGGCCCGCTTCTCGTACGCGCCGAGCAGGTCCTTGGCCTGCTGCTCGCGGCCGAGCGCCTTGCCGTCGAGGAGGAGGTTCTCCTTCCAGGTGATGCCCACCTTGTCGGTGAACACGGTCGGCGCGATGGCGGCCAGTTCGTCGTAGAACTTCTCCTGGCGGAACTTGCTGCCCAGGATGAGGTCCGGCTTCAGCGCGTTGATGGCCTCCAGGTCGGGCTCGGTGAGCACCCCGACCTCCTTGATGCCGGCGAGCTTGTCCGCGCCGAAGTAGGTCGGCCAGCTCTTGGCCTCACCGGCGGTGGCGGCACCGACGGGCGTGATGCCCAGCGAGAGCGCCGTGTCGATCTTGTCGGTGTCGAGCACGACCACCCGCTTGGGCTCCGCCGGGACCTTGGTGGTGCCCATGGCGTGGGTGATCTCCCGGGTCTCCCCGGTGGTGGTGCCGGCGACCGGGTCGCTCTCACCGCAGGCGGTGAGTCCGACGCCGAGGGCGGCGGCCGCGGCGAGAGCGGCGACGAGACGACGCATCAGAGTCCTTTCGAGGGGTACGAGCCGGCGAGCGGGATCGCTGCGTCGGCGGGGGTGACCGGGCTGGCGGAGTTGCCGCCGGTGTACGCGGGCACCACCAGGGGCGCGCCGGTCACCGGGCAGGGCACGACCACGCAGGCCAGCCCGAAGACGTCGCGGACCAGGTCGGCGGTGAGGATCTCCCGGGGCGGTCCGGCGGCCACCACGGCGCCGGCGCGCATCGCGACCAGGTGGTCGGCGTAGCGGGCGGCCTGGTTCAGATCGTGCAGCACGGCGACCACGGTGCGGCCCCGCTCGGCGCGCAGCCGGTGCAGCAGGTCCAGCACCTCCACCTGATGGGCCAGGTCGAGGAAGGTGGTCGGCTCGTCCAGCAGCAGGGCGTCGGTGTCCTGGGCGAGGGTCATGGCGATCCACACCCGTTGCCGCTGACCGCCGGAGAGGCTGTCCACCGGTCGGTCGGCCAGGTCGGTCACGTCGGCGAGGGCCATCGCCTGGTCCACCGCCGCGCCGTCCTCCGACGACCACTGCCGCCACCACCGCTGGTAGGGCTGCCTGCCCCGCCCGACCAGGTCCGCCACTGTGACGCCCTCGGGCACCAGCGGGCTCTGCGGCAGGACGCCGAGGCGGCGGGCGACCTCCCGGGTCGGCAGGTCGCGGATCGCGGTGCCGTCCAGCAGCACCGTGCCCCGGCGGGGGGTGAGCAGTCGGGCCATCGTGCGCAGCAGGGTGGACTTGCCGCACGCGTTGGGGCCGACGATGACGGTGAACGCGTCGGTCGGCAGGTCCAGGTCGAGCCCGTCGAGCACGGTCCGGTCGTCGTAGCCGGCGACCAGGTCGCGGGTAGAGAGCATCACACGACTCCTCGAGGCGTCACGACGACCGCCGCCGACCACGCAGCAGCAGGAAGATCAGGTACGGGCCACCGATCGCGGCGGTCAGCACCCCGGCGGGCAGTTGGGTGGGTGCGAACAGCCGCCGGCCGGCCAGGTCGGCCAGCACCAGCAGGAGCGCGCCGAGCAGGGCCGCGCAGACCAGCGGCGGCCGTTCGGCGCGTACCAGCCGACGGGCCACCTGCGGGGCGACCAGCGCCACGAAGTCCACGGCCCCGACCTGGGCGGTGACCATCGCGGCGACGAGCACACCGGTGCCGGCGAGGCCGATCCGGCGGGCCACCGGGCGCAGCCCGACGCCCCGGGCGGTGTCGTCGTCGAGGGCGGTGCTGTTCAGCGCCCAGCCGGCCCAGGCCAGCACCGGCAGCAACGCCAGCAGGGTGCCGGCGATCCAGGCGGCCTCGGTCCAGCCCTTGCCGGCGAGGGTGCCGATCAGCCAGATCTGCGCGCGCAGCCCGTCGATCGGGTCGGCGGTGAGCATGACCACCTCGGTGAGCGCCCGGAAGCCGAACGCCACCGCCACGCCGGCGAGCACGAACCGCTGTGCCGCCAGCCCGTGCCGGGCGCCGAGGGCGAACAGCAGCGCCGCCGCGAGCAGCCCACCCACCAGCGCGGTGGGCGCCACCAGCACGGCGGCCATTCCGCTGGTCAGGGCCACGGTGGCGGCGAGACCGGCGCCCTGGGTGATGCCGATGACGTCCGGGCTGGCGAGCGGGTTGCGGGCCACGCTCTGGATCAGCGTGCCGGCCACGCCGAAGGCGGCGCCGGCCACGGCGGCCAGCACGACGCGCGGCAGCCGAAGGTCGAAGACCACGAGGTCGTACGGGGTGCCGGCCCCGGAGAGGGCACGCAGCACGTCGGCCGGGGCGACGTACGGGGTGCCCAGCGAGAGGCTGAGCACGACGGCCAGCAGGAGCAGCACGGTCAGCACGGCGGCCACCAGGACCGCGCGACGGCGGATCAGCAGGCTGACCGAGCCGATCCGCAGCAGCGACCGCCCGGCCAGCCGGATCGATTCACCGGGCGGCACGGCAGCGCTCGACAGGCCGGCGGCACCGGGCGAGGCGGCGGCGGACGAGCCAGCGGCGTCAGACGCGTCGGAGGGTCCGGAGGTGCGCTGGGTGGTGGTCACGCGGTCACCACCCGGGCGCGACGGACCAGCACGGCCAGCAGTGGCGCACCGATCAGCGCGGTGACGATCCCGGCCGGGATCTCGCCGGGTGGGGCGACGAGCCGACCGATGATGTCGGCGGCGAGCAGCAGCGCCGGCCCGAGCAGCGCGGAGACGGCCAGGGTCCAGCGGTGGTCCGCGCCGACCAGGGCGCGCGCCAGGTGCGGCACGGCCAGCCCGACGAACGCGACCGGGCCGGCGGCGGCCACCGCCGCACCGGTCAGCAGCACGGCGGCGAGGCCACCGCCGAGGCGGACCAGGCCGATCCGGTGGCCGAGTCCACGGGCCACGTCGTCGCCGAGGGCCAGCGCGTCCAGACCGCGGGCCACCAGGGCGGCCAGGACCAACCCGACGAGGACGAACGGCAGCACCTGCGCGGTGACCGACAGGTCCCGGCCGGAGAGCCCGCCGACCACCCAGAAGCGGTACTCCTCGAAGGTGCGGGCGTCGATGCTGAGCAGGGCGTACACCCCGGAGGCCAGGCTGGCGTCGAGCGCCGCGCCGACCAGCGCGAGGGTGACCGGGCTGGCGCCCTCGCGGGCGCGGGTGGCGATGGCGAAGACCAACAGCCCGGCGATCAGGGCTCCGGCGATGCCGAACCAGACGTACCCGGCGAGCGTGCCGACGCCGAAGACGGAGATCGCGAGGACCACCCCGAACGACGCTCCCGCGCTGATGCCCAGGATGCGCGGCTCGGCGAGGGGGTTGCGGGTGAGCGCCTGGAACAGCACACCCGCCACGGCGAGCGCCAGCCCGACGGCGAGGCCGAGCACGGTCCGTGGCATCCGCAGCTCACGGACGATGGTGCTGGCGTCGCCGCCGTCGGGTGCGACGAGCGCGTGCCAGACCGCGTCGACGCCGAGCTGTCGGCTGCCGAGCGCGAAGCTGGCCAGCACGGTGAGCAGCAGCACCACCGCGGCCCCGACGGTGACGGCCACCCTGCGGCCGGTGCGGGTGCCGGACCGGTTGCGGGCCAGGGTCGGCCGGGCGGCGAGGGTGGTCACGAGTCTCCTGCATGTTCGGGCTTAGGTTCGCCTAACCTTAGCCGAGCTGCAGAAAGAGGCCTAACTGGCGTCTGTCGATGCTGTCCCGGCACCCTCCGCGCCACCGTCACCGGCCGCCGCGCCACCGCGCGGCAGCACGTTCAGCGGTCGCATCATCTCGTTGTCCTCGTGCTCCAGCAGGTGGCAGTGCCAGGCGTACCGACCCGGCAGGTCGAACCGCGCCTTGATCCGGGTCACCTCCCACGGGTACGCGAGCACCGTGTCCATCCACCCCCGGTCCGCCGGGCCGGGCCGCGACCGACCCGAGTGCCCCCGGCCGAGCAGCTCGAACTGGACCTGGTGCAGGTGGACCGGGTGCACGTGGTGGGTGAAGTTGCGCACCTCCCAGACCTCGGTGTCGCCGAGAGTGGGCTGTTCGGTCACCGGATCGCTCCAACGCAACGGCAGACCCCGGCCGCGCTCGTCGAGGACGCCGAGCAGCATCACCATCGACCCGCCGGACCCGCGCTCGTTGAGCGACAGCCGGCGTACCCGCTGGGCCGCTCCGAGCCGAGGGTGCGCCGGCAGCCGTAGCTGTTCCGGTGGGACGCTGGGGTCCGCGCCGGCGGCGTCGGTGACCACGAACCGCAGCACCTGCCCGGTGGTCTGCGGGTCGGCCGGCGGGAAGTCCACCCCGGGGCGACCGCCGCCGTACATCCCGTCCGGTCCTTCGTTCACGAGGTACAGCTCGGAGCCGGCCGGAACGTCGGTGAAGTCGACGATCGCGTCGACCCGCTGGGCGGGGCCGAGTGACACGCGTTCGTGCGCCACCGGCTCCGGCAGGAAGCCGCCGTCGCTGCCGATCTGCCAGACCGGCAGCACCGGCCGGGCCGGCCGGGCGGTGGCGTTCGCGGCCACGCTGAGCAGCAGGAAACGGCTGTTGCAGCCGTTGAGCAGCCGGAACCGGTAACGCCGGCGCCGCACGGTCAGCGTGGGCCAGGTGCGGCCGTTGACCACGATGGTGGAGCCGGAGAACCCCGGCACCGCAACCGGCGGCCCGTCGCCGTTGCCGGAGTACCGCTTCGGGTAGCGCAGCTCACCCTCGGCGGTGAAGCTGCGGTCCTGGATCAGCAGTGGAATGTCGTGGTACGAGGCGTTCGGCGGGTCGGCGCGGGTCGGCGCCGGGCCGGGCAGCACCTCCTCCGGCAGTTCGTCCCCACCGCCGAGCAGGTAGAACCCGGCCGGCCCGGCGTAGACGTTCTCCCGGGTGAGCCCGAGCGTGTGGTCGTGGTACCAGAGGGTGCACGGGCGCTGGTCGTTCGCGTACTCGAAGGTGGCCGAGCCCGGGGTCCAGCGCAGCCCGGACCGCTCGGCGAACCGGGACCGGAACTCGCGGTACGCGCTGCCGGACACGGCGAAGTCCGGCGGCAGGTCGCGGGCCACCGGCAGATACCACGCCTCGGCGTGCCCGTCGCTCTCCTGGGTGCTGTGCGCACCGTGCAGATGCACCACCTGGGGCACCGGCCCGCGGTACCCCTGCGGGCTGCCGTCCCACTGCCCATGGTGGTCCCGGTGCTCGATGCCACCGCCCGGGTTAGCCCAGTGCACTGTGGGGTCCACCGGCAGCAGGTGCGGCAGGTAGTCGCCCCGGTCGTCGACGAGCTGGTTGATCCAGGTCACCCGGACCGGCCGGCCCACCCGCGCCATGATGGTCGGCGCCGGGTAGCCGAAGCTGCCGGGGTGGGCGGTGGAGCCGTAACCCCACACCGTGGTGCGCGGCCACGGGGGCGGCAGGATCTGCTGGCGGAACTGTCGCACCGCGATCTCGTAGGTGTCGCGCTCGGGATCGGTCGCCACCGTCGGCATCGCCGGGGGGATCAGCAGCGGCGTGACGTACTTCGGGATGTCACGGGCGTCCAGCGACGCTGCCGCGGCGAGCGCCCGGCCCGATGCCGCCCAGCCCGCCGGGATCAGCGCCGCCGCGCCGCCGGTGGCACCGGCCGCGAGCAGCCCACGTCTGGTGACCATGCCGCACCTCCCAATCGCTCCGCACCTCGATATGAGAATGAGATTCGCGGACGACCACAGGGCGGACAGATGCCCGATGACACCCAGAAGAGGGACATTCACCTCATAGGGTGGGGACATGCGATTCGACCAGCACACGGTCGTCCTGCTGAGCCGACCGTCGGATCCGCCGGAGCTGCCGCAGGACGCCATCGACCGCCTGCAGGACGCCCACCTGGCACATCAGGCGGGCCTCGTGCAGCAGGGCCTCGTCCTCGCGGCCGGGCCGTTCCTGCACCCCGACGACGAGCGGTTACGGGGCTTCGTTGTGCTGTCCATCGCCCCGGACGAAGCCCGCGGGCTCTTCGCCAACGACCCGGCCGTGCGTGCCGGTCGCCTGCTCGCGCGGGTGACCACCTGGCTGCTCCCGGAGGGCAACCTGCGCTTCGAGAGCGTGCCGGTGCCGCAGTCGATGCTGGAGGCCGCCGCCGGGGACTGACGCGCGCCCGGTCAGCCGGCCGAGCTGCTGCCGGCCTCCGCCGGCAGGTCCCCCAGCGGGACCACCAGCGGGGCGTCCATCGGGCCGACGATCACCCGCAGGTCCGGGAAGTGGTCGGCCAGCACCTGCCGGCACAGGGCACAGGGCGCGACGACCTCGCGACCGCGCTCGGCGACCGTGACGATCGTCTCCAACGCGGTGACGCCCTGCGTCGCGGCCGTGCCGATCACGACCAGCTCGGCGCAGACCCCTCCGCTGCCGTGCCGAACGTTCACGCCCGTGAAGACCCGCCCGTCCACGGTCCGGGCCGCCGACGCGACAGTGTGGCGCTGGCTGCGGCACCGCAGCTTGGCGACCGCGGTGGCGGCCTGCACCAACGCGCGGTCGGTGTCGCGCATCTCCATCCCGGCTCCCCCAGCGCTCGACGTCGGCCGCCAACTCTAGGTCCCACCCATGGCCGTCGCGGGACCGGAGGTCCCGGTGGACGGCAGTCGAGGAGCGGGCCGCTCGATAACCCGGGGGCGGTGCGCCGCCGGGCTGCCTATCCTTGGGCACGACATGCAGAATCCAACCGCCTCCGTCGCGACCGATCCCGTTCGCGAGCTGCACCGCCGTATCGCCCCTCTGATGTTCCGCGACCAGCGCCGACTCCAGCGGCGGCTGGACGGTGCCCGCAAGCTGCGCGACCCGCAGCGTCGGGAGGCGGCGCTGACCGAGATCACCACCGACCTGGTCCGGGCCGAACAGCGGCTCACCGCCCGCCAGGCGGCGGTGCCCGTGATCACGTACCCGGCGGGTCTGCCGGTCAGTGAGCGCAAGGACGACATCGCCACGGCCATCCGCGACCACCAGGTGGTGATCGTGGCGGGCGAGACCGGTTCCGGCAAGACCACCCAGATCCCCAAGATCTGCCTGGAGCTGGGGCGCGGCGTGCACGGCGTGATCGGGCACACCCAGCCCCGGCGGCTGGCCGCCCGGACGGTGGCCGACCGGATCGCCGACGAGCTGGGCACCGAGCTGGGCGACGTGGTCGGCTACAAGGTGCGCTTCACCGACCAGGTGAGCGAGCGCAGCCTGGTGAAGCTGATGACCGACGGCATCCTGCTGGCCGAGTTGCAGACCGACCGGATGCTGCGCCAGTACGACACGTTGATCATCGACGAGGCGCACGAGCGCAGCCTCAACATCGACTTCATCCTCGGGTACCTGCGGGAGCTCCTGCCCCGCCGACCCGACCTCAAGGTGATCATCACCTCGGCGACCATCGAGACCGACCGGTTCGCCCGGCACTTCGCCGGGCCACCCACCGCCGACGAGCCCGACGGCGTGCCCGCGCCGGTGGTCGAGGTGTCCGGGCGTACCTACCCGGTGGAGGTGCGCTACCGGCCCCTTGTCGAGCTGGCCGAGGGCGAGGACGACGGCGACGCCGACGAGGAGAACGTCCGCGACCAGATCCAGGCGATCGGCGACGCCGTCGAGGAACTGGCCGCCGAGGGCCCCGGCGACATCCTGGTCTTCCTCAGCGGCGAGCGGGAGATCCGGGACACCGCCGACGCGCTGGGCAAGCTGGTGCAGAAGAAGCGAACGCTGCTCGGCACCGAGATCCTGCCGCTGTACGCGCGGCTCTCCTCCGCCGAGCAGCACCGGGTCTTCGCCGCACACGCCAACCGTCGGGTGGTGCTCGCCACCAACGTCGCGGAGACCTCGCTGACAGTGCCCGGCATCAAGTACGTGGTGGACCCGGGCACCGCCCGCATCTCCCGCTACTCCAGCCGGCTCAAGGTGCAACGGCTGCCGATCGAGCCGATCTCCCAGGCCTCGGCCAACCAGCGCAAGGGCCGGTGCGGGCGTACCTCGGACGGCATCTGCATCCGCCTGTACGACGAGCAGGACTTCGCGTCCCGACCCGAGTTCACCGACCCGGAGATCCTGCGCACCAACCTGGCGTCGGTCATCCTCCAGATGACGGCGATCGGGCTCGGCGACCTCGCCGCGTTCCCGTTCATCGACCCGCCGGACAAGCGCAACATCACCGACGGCGTCAACCTGCTGCACGAGTTGGGCGCGTTGGACCCGACCGAGGCCGACCCGACGAAGCGGCTCACCACGCTGGGCCGGCGGCTGGCTCAGCTGCCGGTCGACCCGCGACTGGCCCGGATGGTGGTCGAGGGCGAGCGCAACGGCTGCGCCACCGAGGTGCTGGTGATCGCCGCCGCGCTCTCCATCCAGGACCCGCGGGAGCGGCCGGCGGAGAAGCAGGCCCAGGCCGACCAGGCGCACGCCCGGTTCGCCGACAAGGAGTCGGACTTCGTCGCCTACCTCAACCTGTGGCGCTACCTGCGCGAGCAACAGCGCGAGCTGTCCTCCAGCGCGTTCCGCCGGATGTGCAAGGCGGAGTACCTGAACTACCTGCGGATCCGCGAGTGGCAGGACATCGTCGGCCAACTGCGCCAGGTGCTGCGTACCCCGGGTGACGGCGACCGGCGCGGTGGGCGGCCGGCGCGCGACACCCCGGCCGACGCGGACGCCGGCCGGGCCCGCCGTGGTGGCGCGGACCTGCCGGAGGAGATCGACACCCCGAAGGTGCACCAGTCGCTGCTGCCCGGCCTGCTGTCGCACATCGGCCTCAAGGACGCCCAGAAGCACGAGTACCTGGGGGCGCGGGGGGCGAAGTTCGCGGTCTTCCCCGGATCGGCGTTGTTCAAGAAGCCGCCGCGCTGGGTGATGGCCGCCGAACTGGTGGAGACCTCCCGGCTGTGGGGCCGCATCGCCGGCCGGGTCGAGCCGGAGTGGGTCGAGCCCCTCGCCCAGCACCTGGTCAAGCGCAGCTACAGCGAGCCGCACTGGGAGAAGAAGCAGGCCGCGGTGATGGCCTACGAGAAGGTCACCCTGTACGGCGTTCCGCTGGTCAGCTCCCGCAAGGTCAACTTTGGGCGGATCGACCCGACGCTGAGCCGGGAGCTGTTCATCAGGCACGCCCTGGTCGAGGGTGACTGGCAGACCCACCACCAGTTCTGGGCGGAGAACAAGCGGCTGCTCGCCGAGATCGAGGAGCTGGAGA
The DNA here is from genome assembly GCF_029809455.1 of Micromonospora sp. DH14. Taxonomy (NCBI): domain Bacteria; kingdom Bacillati; phylum Actinomycetota; class Actinomycetes; order Micromonosporales; family Micromonosporaceae; genus Micromonospora; species Micromonospora sp. DH14. The sequence goes on from NZ_JARVKT010000010.1 coordinate 184,061, forward strand.
GCCGGGCCCGACGCCGGGACATCCTGGTCGACGACGAGACCATCTTCGGTTTCTACGACCAGCGGATCCCGGCCGACGTCTCCTCCGGCCGGCACTTCGACTCGTGGTGGAAGAAGACCCGCCGCGAGCGACCCGACCTGCTCACCTTCACCCGCGACCTGCTGATCAACGACGGCCGGGCGGGGGTGGCCGAGGACGACTACCCGGACGAGTGGCAGACCGACGGGGTGAGCCTCCCGCTGACGTACCGGTTCGAGCCGGGCACACCGGACGACGGCGTCACAGTGGACATCCCGTTGCCGCTGCTCAACCAGGTGCCGGCGGAGAGCTTCGACTGGCAGGTGCCGGGGCTGCGCGAGGAGACGGTCATCGCGCTGATCCGCTCGCTGCCGAAGGCGATCCGCCGCAACTTCGTCCCGGTGCCGGACTACGCCCGGGCCGCCCTGGCGGCGATCACGCCCGGCGAGGAGTCGCTGCTGGACGCGCTCACCCGGCAGCTGCGCCGGATGACCGGGGTGACAGTGCCCCGCGACGCCTGGGAGCCGGGCAAGCTCCCGGCGCACCTGCGGGTGACCTTCCGGGTGCTCGGCGACGACGAGAAGCCGGTCGCCGAGGGCAAGGACCTGCCGGCCCTGCAACGCCAGCTCCGCCAGGAGGTACGCCAGGTGGTGGCGGCCGCCGCGCCGGAGGTGGCCCGCACGGGGCTGCGGGAGTGGAGCATCGGCACGCTGCCCCGGACCATCGAGCAGGTCCGGGCCGGGTACGCGGTCACCGCGTACCCGGCGCTGGTGGACGAGGGCGCCACGGTCGGGGTGCGGGTGTTCGACTCCCCCGCCGAGGCCGAGGCGGCGCACTGGGCGGGAACCCGCCGGCTGCTGCGGCTCACCGTGCCGTCCCCGGCGCGGTTCCTGCAGGGCCGGTTGAGCAACGAGGCGAAGCTGGCGCTGAGCCGTAACCCGCACGGCGGCGTCCAGGAGTTGATCGAGGACGCGGCGGGCGCGGCCATCGACCGGCTGATCGGTGCGGCCGGCGGGCCGGCGTGGGACGCCGACGGTTTCGCGGCGGTGCGTGAGAAGGTCCGCGCAGACCTGGTCGACACCGTCGTCGAGGTGATGGACCGGGTCCGCAAGGTCCTCGCCGCCGCGTACGCCGTCGAGCAGCGCCTCGGCGCGACCCGCAACCTCGCCGTGGTGGCGGCGCTGGCCGACATCCGCAACCAGCTCGCCGGGCTGGTGCACGCCGGGTTCATCACCGAGACCGGGTACGCGCGCCTGCCCGACCTGCTGCGCTACCTCACCGCCATCGAACGTCGACTGGACCGCCTCGGCGGCAACCCGCAACGCGACCGCCAACAGCAGGACCGGATCGCCGTGGTGCAGAAGGAGTACGCCGACCTGCTCGCCAACCTGCCGCCGGCCCGCCGCCAGGAGACAGCGGTCCGGCAGATCCGGTGGATGATCGAGGAGCTGCGGGTGAACGTCTTCGCCCAGGCGCTGGGCACCCCGTACCCCGTCTCCGAGCAGCGGATCTACCGCGCGATGGACGACGCCGAGGGCCGCTGACGCCGGTCAGAGCGGGTCCACCCCGGGCGGGAGCTCGTCACGGTCGATGGCCGACTGGATGTAGTCGAGCAGGATGCGGCGCAGCTCCCGGCCGGCGTGGGTGGGTACGACATCACGGCGGCGGGCCACCGCGATGGTCCGCCGCACCCCGGGCGGGGCGAGCGGGGTGATCCGCACGCCCGGTCGGCGCGCCAGCACGATGCCGGGCACGAGCGCGATGCCGAGCCCCGCCTCGACGAAGCTGAGCACCGCGTCCATCTCGCCGCCGTCCACCGCGAAGGTGGGTTCGAAGCCCGCCTCCCGACAGGCCTGGATGGTCGCGTCGCGCAGGTCGTAGCCCTCCCGGAACATCACCATCGGCTGGTCCCGCAGGTCGGTGATGCGCAGTTCCCCGGTCGGCGACGCGGTCGCCACCTCTCCCACCGAGGCCACCACCAGGCTCTCGCGCAGGATCGGGTCGACCCGCAGCCCCGGGTCGGCGCCCTGCGCCGGCATGATGATCAGGGCCAGGTCGAGGTCGCCGCGCAGCAGGTCACGCACCAGGTCCTGGGAGCCGCCCTCCTCGACCCGCAGGTCGACGGTGGGGTGCGCGTCGCGGAACCGGCGCAGCACCGGCGGGGCGAGCGAGGTGGCCAGGCTGGGGGTGGCCCCGAGCCGGACCCGACCTCGCCGCAGCCCGACCAACTCCTGGACCTCCCGGGTGGCGGTCTCCACGTCGGCGAGGATGCGGGTGGCCAACGGCAGCAGCACCTCACCCGCCGCGGTGAGCGCGATGTTGCCCCTTACCCGCTCGAACAGGGGCGCCCCGAGGTCGGCCTCCAGAGCGTGAATTTGCTTACTGAGAGAAGGCTGAGTGATGCCGACCAGGTCGGCGGCTTGGGTGAAATGTCGTACTTCGGCCACCGCGACGAAGTACCGGAGCTGATGGAGCTGCATCTACATAGCCTACGGCTATCAACGCTGCGAGTTTGATGCATTGGACGACTGATCGAAGTGCTCCTAGCGTCGGTCTCGTGGTAATGACGAAAACTCGGTCGCCCATCCGCTCGAACGTCGGCCTCAAGGCCGTCATGGCGGTGACGGGCATCCTGCTGGTGCTCTTCCTCATCGCCCACATGCTGGGGAACCTGAAGGTGTTCACGGGGGAAACCTCGTTCGACCACTACGCGCACTGGCTGCGCGACATCGGCAAGCCACTGCTGCCCGGCGTCTGGTTCCTGTGGATCCTGCGCACCGTGCTGGTGGTGGCCGTCGTCGCCCACATCGTGGCCGCCACCGTGCTGGCCCGGCGGGCCCGCGCCGCCCGCCCCGTCAAGTACGCCCACCGCAAGAAGGTCAACGGCAGCTACGCCGCGCGCACGATGCGCTGGGGCGGCGTGATCATCCTGCTCTTCGTGATCTACCACCTCCTGGACCTGACCACCGGCACGCTGAACCCAGTCGGCAACGAGAGCAAGCCGTACGGCAACGTCGTCGCCGACTTCGCGCCGGAGCGCTGGTACGTCACGCTCTTCTACACGCTCGCCATCGTCACGGTGGGCTTCCACCTGCGCCACGGCGCGTTCAGCGCGTTCCGCAGCCTCGGCCAGCAGACGCCGCGTGGCGAGCGTCGGGCCCGCGTCGCGGCACTGGTCTTCGCCGTGCTGCTCTGCGCCGGGTACCTGGTGGTCCCGTTCGCCGTACTCACCGGATTGGTGTCCTGACATGGAACTCTTCACCGAGGGCGACCCGATCGCCGACACCAAGGCTCCCGCCGGCCCGGTCGAGAAGCGTTGGGAGACCCGGCGCTTCGAGGCCAAGCTGGTCAACCCGGCCAACCGTCGCAAGATGACGGTGATCGTGGTCGGCACCGGCCTGGCCGGCGGCTCGGCCGCGGCGACCCTGGCCGAGCAGGGCTACCACGTCAAGTCCTACTGCTACCAGGACAGCCCGCGCCGGGCGCACTCCATCGCGGCGCAGGGCGGCATCAACGCGGCGAAGAACTACCGCAACGACGGTGACTCCGTCCACCGGCTCTTCTACGACACCGTCAAGGGCGGCGACTTCCGTTCCCGGGAGTCGAACGTGCACCGGCTCGCCGAGGTGTCGGTGAACATCATCGACCAGTGCGTCGCCCAGGGGGTGCCGTTCGCCCGCGAGTACGGCGGCCTGCTGGACACCCGCTCCTTCGGTGGCGCCCAGGTGCAGCGCACCTTCTACGCCCGGGGCCAGACAGGTCAGCAGCTGCTGCTCGGCGCGTACCAGGCCCTGGAGCGGCAGATCGGCCTGGGCAACGTGGAGATGAACGCCCGGCACGAGATGCTGGAACTCGTCCTCGTCGACGGCAAGGCCCGGGGCATCGTCGTCCGGGACCTGGTCACCGGCGAGATCAGCACCGAGATGGCCGACGCTGTGGTGCTCGCCTCCGGCGGCTACGGCAACGTCTTCTACCTCTCCACCAACGCCAAGGGCTGCAACGTCACCGCCACCTGGCGGGCGCACCGCAAGGGCGCGTACTTCGCCAACCCCTGCTACACGCAGATCCACCCGACCTGCATCCCGGTCTCCGGCGACCACCAGTCGAAGCTGACCCTGATGAGCGAGTCGCTGCGCAACGACGGCCGGGTCTGGGTGCCGAAGACCAAGGGCGACGACCGCAACCCTCGCGAGATCCCCGAGGAGGAGCGGGACTACTACCTGGAGCGGATCTACCCCTCCTTCGGCAACCTGGTCCCCCGCGACATCGCCTCCCGGGCCGCCAAGAACGTCTGCGACGAGGGCCGGGGCGTCGGCCCTACCAAGCTCGGCGTCTACCTCGACTTCGCCGACGCGATCAACCGGCTCGGCCGCAAGGCGATCGAGGCCAAGTACGGCAACCTCTTCGAGATGTACGAGCGGATCACCGGCGAGGACCCGTACGAGGTGCCGATGCGCATCTACCCCGCCGTGCACTACACGATGGGCGGCCTGTGGGTCGACTACGACCTCCAGTCGAACATCCCCGGCCTGTTCGTGATCGGTGAGGCGAACTTCTCCGACCACGGCGCGAACCGCCTTGGCGCCTCGGCGCTGATGCAGGGGCTCGCCGACGGCTACTTCGTCCTGCCCACCACCATCGCCAACTACCTGGCCTCCGGCGGACTGGACAAGGTCGACGCCAGCCACCCGGCGGCGATCGAGGCCCGCAACGACGTCGAGGACCGGGTCCGGCGGCTGCTCGCCGTCAACGGCGACCGGACCGTCGACTCGTTCCACCGCGAGCTGGGCCAGATCATGTGGGAACACTGCGGCATGGAGCGCAGCGAGGCCGGCCTGCGCAAGGCGATCGGTGAGATCCGCTCGCTGCGCGAGGCGTTCTGGCAGCGGGTCAAGGTGTCCGGCACCGGCGAGGAACTCAACCAGTCGCTGGAGAAGGCCGGCCGGGTGGCCGACTTCTTCGAACTGGCCGAGCTGATGTGCATCGACGCCCTGCACCGCGAGGAGTCCTGCGGCGGCCACTTCCGGGCCGAGCACCAGACCCCCGACGGCGAGGCGCAGCGCGACGACGAGAAGTTCGCGTACGTGGCGGCCTGGGAGTTCACCGCCGACGGTGAGCCCTCGGTGCTGCACAAGGAAGACCTGAAGTTCGAATACGTCCACCCCACGCAGCGGAGCTACAAGTGAACCTGACCCTGCGCATCTGGCGCCAGAAGGGCCCTGAGGACAAGGGTCGGATGGTGACCTACCCGGTCGACGACGTGTCCCCGGACATGTCGTTCCTGGAGATGCTCGACGTGCTCAACGAGCGGCTGATCCTCTCCGGCGAGGACCCGGTGGCGTTCGACCACGACTGCCGCGAGGGCATCTGCGGCATGTGCGGCCTGATGATCAACGGTGACGCGCACGGGCCGCAGCGCGGCACCACCGCGTGCCAGCTGCACATGCGGCAGTTCTCCGACGGCGAGACCATCGACATCGAGCCGTGGCGGGCCAGCGCCTTCCCGGTCGTCAAGGACCTGGTCGTCAACCGCAGCGCCTTCGACCGGATCATTGCGGCTGGCGGCTACGTCACCGCGCCGACCGGCAGCGCGCCCGAGGCCCACTCCACCCCGGTGGCCAAGGCCAACGCGGACGCCGCCTTCGAGTCGGCGGCCTGCATCGGCTGCGGCGCCTGCGTGGCCGCCTGCCCGAACGGCTCCGGCATGCTCTTCACCGCCGCCAAGCTCACCCAGCTCTCGCTGCTGCCGCAGGGCCAGCCCGAGCGCTACACCCGGGTGATCGGCATGGTCGACGCGCACGACGAGGCCGGCTTCGGCGGCTGCACCAACGCCGGCGAATGCACCCCGGCCTGCCCGAAGGGCATTCCGCTGAACACCATCGGCCGGCTCAACCGCGACTACCTCACGGCCACCGCCAAGGGTGCCAACAACACCCCCGGTTCCTGAGGACCCGCCGTACCAGACGCCCGACCGCCGTACCCCACGTGGGGTGCGGCGGTCTGGCTTTGTCTCTTGGTCGCCGGGGGCTGTCTTGGGTAGCGCTGAGGGCTGGGGCGACCGTCCCCGGCTCCGGGCGGTCAGGCTTGATCCCTCCGCCGGGGACGGTCGCCCCAGCCCTGACCTCGGTCCCGGTCCGTCCGCCGGTCGCGGACCCGGGCGTGCAGGTCGTCCGCCGGTCGCGGACCTCGGCCTCGGTCCGTCCGCGGGTCGCGCTCCTCCGGTACGGCGTCAGCCCTCGACCACCGACATCCCGGTGAGACCCAGCCAGATCGACCCACCCCAGCCCGACGCGGCGCGAGCCCGACCCGCCCGCCGGCACCCGACCGGGCCCCATCCGGCCCACGTCGCCCCGGTCAGCGGACCTACCGGTGCCCCCTGCAGCGCGCTGCCGCGCTTCGCCCCTCTTGTCAGGAATTGGCGCAGTTCTGCTTCGTCGACGGGCTCGCTCTTTGGGTGATCCACTCGGGTTTCAGGAAGTCGGCCTGTCGGATGCCCTCGGATACCGCGACTTCAAGGAACGCGAGTGGATCAAGCAGGGGTCGCTCTTCAGAGCCCCTGTATCAGCACGACAAACGGGTCTAAGCGGGCAGATCGTAGCTTGAGCCACCGGCCAGTGCGGGTAGCGCGCGGACGCGAGCCGCCCACCGGGCTGGGGGCGACCGTTCCCGGCGTAGGGATCAAGCCTGACCGCCCGAAGCCGGGGACGGTCGCCCCCAGCCCTCCAGCGCAACCACCGACAAGCCAGACGGGCCAGACAAGCCAGGCAGGCCAGACGAGCCAGACCAGCCAGACGGACAAGTCGACGGGACAAGGACGACAGGAGCGGACCCACGGCCGGTTCAAGTGCCCGAGCCCGGGTAGCAGTCCTCTCAGGCGGCAGTGAGAGGGGACGAGGGACATGAAGGCACTCACCTGGCAGGGCAAGCGGGACGTACGGGTCGAGGAGGTCCCGGACCCTTGCATCGAGGAGCCGACCGACGCGATCGTGAAGATCACCTCGACCGCCATCTGCGGTTCCGACCTGCACCTGTACGAGGTGCTCGGGCCGTACCTGAAGCCCGGTGACATCCTGGGCCACGAGCCGATGGGCATCGTCGAGGAGGTCGGGCCGGAGGTGACCGGGCTCAAGCCCGGCGACCGGGTGGTGGTGCCGTTCAACATCGCCTGCGGCAGGTGCTGGATGTGTTCGCGTCAGCTCTACGCCCAGTGCGAGACCACCCAGGTCACCAGCGAGGGCAAGGGCGCGTCCCTGTTCGGTTACACCTCGCTCTACGGTTCCGTGCCGGGCGGGCAGGCCGAGTACCTGCGCGTCCCGCAGGCCCACTTCGGGCCGATCAAGATCCCGGAGACCGGCGCCGACGAGCGGTACCTTTACCTGTCCGACATCCTGCCGACCGCCTGGCAGGCGGTGAAGTACGCGGACACCCCGCCCGGCGGCACCCTGGCCGTCTTCGGGTTGGGTCCGGTCGGGCAGTTCTGCGCACGCATCGGTCGTCATCTGGGCGCGGGCCGGGTGATCGGGCTGGACCTGGTGCCGGAGCGGCTGGAGCTGGCCCGCCGGCACGGCATCGAGGTGCTCGACGTCAGCGAACTGTCCGACGTGCCGGGCGCGCTGATCGATCTGGTCGACGGCCGCGGCCCGGACGCGGTGATCGACGCGGTGGGCATGGAGGCGCACGGTTCACCGATGGGCAAGCTGGCCCAGACGGCCGCCGGGCTGCTGCCGGACAAGGTGGCCCAGACGATGATCGACCGGGCGGGGGTGGACCGGCTCTCCGTCCTGCACGCCGCGCTCAAGGCGGTACGCCGCGGCGGGACGGTGTCGGTCTCCGGCGTGTACGGCGGCGAGGCGGACCCGATGCCGCTGATGGAGATGTTCGACCGGGGCGTCCAACTGCGGATGGGGCAGTGTCACGTGCGCCGGTGGACCGACGAGATCCTGCCGCTGCTGGCCGGCGACGACGACCCACTGGGCGTCGAGGACCTGCGGACCCATCGGGTGCCGCTGTCCCGGGCCCCGCAGGCGTACGAGATGTTCCAGAAGAAGGAGGACGGCTGCATCAAGGTCGTGCTGGCACCGTGAGCAGGGTCGTGGTGGTCGTGGGCGCGACCAGCGGGATCGGCCGGGCGACGGCCCGGGCGTTCGCCGAGCGCGGCGACCGTCTCGTCCTGGCCGCCCGCGCCACCACGACCCTGGCCGAGGTACGCGGGGAGTGCGCCGCCGTCGACGTGCTGACCGTGCCGACCGACGTCACCGAGCCGGGCGCGTTGGACGCGCTCGTGGAGGCGGCACTGGAACGGTTCGGTTGCGTCGACGTGTGGGTGCACACGGCTGCGGTGATGGCCTACGGGCGTTTCGACGAGCTACCCGGGCGGGTCTTCGACCAGGTGGTACGGACCGATCTGCTCGGCACCGCCGAGTCGGTGCGGGTGGCGCTGCGGCACTTCCGGGCGGCCGGCGCCGGCACCGTCGTCGTCACCGGTTCGGTGCTCGGGCACATCACCGCCCCCTACATGAGCGCGTACGTGGCGAGCAAGTGGGGGTTGCAGGGTCTGCTCCGGACGGTGCAGCAGGAGTTGCGGGACAACCCTCGGATCCGGCTGTCTCTGGTCAACCCGGGCAGCGTGGACACCCCGGTCTACCAGCAGGCGGCCAACTATCTGGGTCGCATCGGGCGGCCTCCGCCACCGGTGGCGAGCCCGCAGCGGGTGGCCCGGGCCATCGTGCACTGTGTGGATCGGCCCCGACGGGAAGTCTCCGTGGGCCGACTCAACGTGCTGTTGCGCGCCGGTTTCACCGTACTGCCGGGGGTCTACGACGTTCTGGTCGGGCCGTTGATGCGGGCGGCTGGCCTGAGTGGACGGCCGGTCGCCGCGCACGACGGCTCGGTGTTCGCGCCGAATCCGGCCGGCGAGGCGGTCCGTGGCGGTCACCTGCCTGACCTGCGGCAACTCGCCCGCCACGTGCCCGGTCCGGTCGGCGCCGTGCTGCGCCGACGGTTCGGCTGACCTGTTCGGGACTGTTCGGGACTGCGTTCGGGGGCATCGTGCATCGATCAACTCGCCTAGGGTGGTGGGCCAGCAAGCGCTCTGGCGCACCACGATGGGGGAGACGATTGACCATGCGACTGAACCGCAGGACCGCGCTCGGCCTGGGCACTGTGGCCACCGCCGGCACGGTGTTGGGCGCCGCCGGCACGGCCAGCGCCGCCGAGAGCACCGAGGCCTCCCCGACCACTCCCGCCCGTGCCGCCCGCCGGGTGGCCGCCGTCTTCGCCAAGCACAGCACCGAGGCCGGTGGCAACTGGCAGGCGTACGTCAGCGTCGCCGACCCGGCCGGCGCGCCGGTGGTCGCGGTGCAGGCCGACCCGGACCGGCGGATCGAGGCGTACAGCGTCAACAAGATCGCGGTCGCCACGGCGGTGCTCGACAAGGTCGACCGGGGGCTACTCACCCTGGACCAGCAGGTCGAGGTGAGCGCGGCGATCGTCGTGCCGGGCGGTGACGGCATCTTCAGCCTCGACGGCGCGTACCCGAGCCGGGTGACCATCGGGCACGTGCTGGCCAACCTGCTGACGGTCTCGGACGACACGGCGGTGCGGCTGTGCGGCTTGGTCGCCCCGGCCGCCGAGATCAACTCCATCCTGGTCGCCAAGGGCTTCCCGAACACCCAGGTCGAGCCGGTGGCCAACCCGAACCGGTTCTTCCTCGGCACCAGCACCCCGCGCGAGACGCACGACCTGCTGCGCGCCCTGGTCGCCGGCACGCTGCTCTCCCCCGCCTCGACGACGTACCTGTTGGGGCTGTTGCGGTCCCCGGTGGCGTTCACCGACGGCATCCGGCGCACCATGTCGTCGGACGACCGGGCGCGGATCGCCACCAAGGCCGGCTGGTTCGCCGACGCCCGGCACGAGGCCGGAGTGATCTTCGACCGGTCCGGGGCGGCGGTGCTCACCTACGCGCTCTTCGCCGACGGGCAGGCCAACCCGGAGGACTTCGGCGCCACCCACCCGGCGGTGCAGGCCCGGGCCGCCATGGGGCCCAAGTTCCTGGCCGCGGTGGACCGGATCGCCGGCGTGGGCACCACGTTCCGGATCACCGCCCGGCGGCCCAGCAACGGCGGCTGACGCCATCCCGGGTCGGTCGCCGAGGCGGGCGACCGACCCGGCGTGGCGACCGCCGGGGCACGGGTCGGTTCGGGTGACTACCGTGTAGGGCGGACACGTCGGAGGGACGGCAATGGCACGAGCGCAGAGCACTGACGTCGAACGGTCGCTCGGGCGGCGGATGCGGGGCGTGGCCGGGCTGGCCGCGCTGGCCGGCCTGGCCTGGGTCGCCCGGGATGTGCCGGCGGCGCTCGGCGGCCGGCTCAGCGGGGCCCGCGCCGAACGGGCGGCCCGCTCGCCCCAGTTCCGCGACGGCACCTTCCACAACCAGGCCGGCACCCGCACGATGGTCGCCGAGCCGGGCCGCAACCTGGTCCGCGAGCTGATCTTCGGTAAGCAGAAACGGCACCCGACCACACCGGTGCCGCTGCTGCGGCCGGGCACGACGGACGCCGCCGACACGGCCGACGAGCTGAACATCGTCTGGTACGGGCACGCCTCGACGCTGATCGAGATCGAGGGCCGGCGGGTGCTGCTCGACCCGGTGTGGAGCGACAGGTGCTCCCCCTCCGGGCTGGTGGGCCCTCGCCGGCTGCACGAGCCACCGGTGGGCATCGACGAACTGCCGCTGCTGGACGCCATCCTGATCTCGCACGACCACTACGACCACCTCGACATGGCCACCGTACGGGCGCTGCTCGCCGGGCAGTCCGCGCCGTTCCTGGTCCCGCTCGGGGTGGGGGCGCACCTGGACCGCTGGGGCGTACCCGCCGAGCGGATCATCGAGCTGGACTGGTCCGAGTCGCACCGGGTCGCCGGCCTGGAGATCACCGCCACCGCCGCCCAGCACTTCTCCGGCCGGGGGCTGCGCCGCGACGGCACCCTCTGGAGCTCCTGGGTGGTGGCCGGGGCCCGCCGCAAGGTCTTCTACACCGGCGACTCCGGTTACTTCGCCGGGTACGCCGAGATCGGCGCCGAGCACGGGCCCTTCGACGTGACGCTGATGCAGATCGGCGCGTACGACCGGGCCTGGCCGACCATCCACATGTTCCCCGAGGAGGCGGTCGACGCCCACGTCGACCTGCGCGGCGGGCTGTTCGTCCCGGTGCACTGGGCGACGTTCAACCTGGCCCTGCACGACTGGTCCGAGCCGGTCGACCGGCTGTGGGCCGAGGCGAAGGCCCGCGACGTCCGGCTCGCCGTGCCCCGCCCCGGCGAGCGGGTGGTGGTCGACGAGCCGCCCGCCGTCGACGGCTGGTGGCAGGCCATCGCCTGAGGCGGCCCGTCAGGCCTTCGCAGCGCTGGTCTGCGCCGTCCGGCCCGGGGTCTCGCAGGTCAGAGCACGAAGGCGTCGGTCCAGAGCGCGCCGGAGCGGCCGGAGAGCGCGTCCAGCATGGCCACCGCCTGCCCGTCGGTGAGCTGCGCGACGAAGTCCACGATGGCGCGCCCACGGGCGCGGCCGATCCGGTCCGGGATGCGCGGGTGCAGCTCGGCCTCGGCCAACTCGACCAGGTCGTGCAGCCGGCGGGGCAGCCGCGACTCCTCCTCCGGGTCGAGCAGCCACTCCCAGAGCGCCTCGACCAGGGTGCCCAGCAGCCGGGCCTGGCCGCGCTGGTGCAGGGCGAGGTCCGGGCGGGCCAGCACGAACCGGTGGTGGACGAACTTGAGCACCTGCACCTCGTGCCACTGCGCGCAGCCCAGCAGCACGTGCCCGGACCGCACCGACGGCTGGTCGGTCACGGTGATGGCCTCGACGAAGCGGGTGGACCAGCGGGCGGAGAACCGCGCCACGTACTGCTCGGCCTCGATCGAACCGTCGAACGGCATCGCGAGCAACCCGTCGACAAGTTCCTCGCGGACGTGCTCGACCGCGGCGGCGAACGCGTCGTCGTCGGCGATCCAGGCGTCCTTGCGGTGCAGTTGCCGCCGCAACCGCTCGATTGCCGCCCCGGGTCGCCGCGCCGACGTGGCCAGCGCCGCGTCGGTGATCGCCCGGAAGTGCACACTCTCGCGCTGCCACGCCATCAGCTCGGCGGAGACCGAACCCTGTTGGAGCACACCGACCCGGTAGAAGTCCTCCACGTCGTGGATGGCGTACGCGATGTCGTCGGCGGTGTCCATCACCGACGCCTCCACGGTCTGCTGCCAGTCCGGGATGCGGCCGGCGAACGGCTCCCGGGCCTGCCGCAGGTCGTCGAGTTCCGTCCGGTACGCGCCGAACTTCGACGAGCCGCTGTCCGGGTCGTCCGGTGGCGGGGTGGCTCCGCGCGGCGGCGGATCCATCGAGCGCGGATGCGGGTCGGGGTGGTCCAGGCGGGTCCACGGGTACTTCAGCATCGCCGCGCGGACCGCCGCGGTCAGGTCCAGCCCGGTGGTGGCCGCGCCCCGGATCTCGGTGCTGGTGACGATCCGGTACGACTGCGCGTTGCCCTCGAAACCGTCGGAGAGGCCGAGGCGCTGACGGGCCAGCCGGTCCAGCACCCGCTCCCCCAGGTGCCCGAACGGCGGGTGACCGAGGTCGTGGGCGAGCGCGGCCGCCTCCACCACGTCGGGGTCGAGGCCGCCGAGCTTGTCCAGCAGGTCACGCCACCGGTCGTCGGCCGTCAGCCGCTCGGCGATGGCCCGGGCCACCTGGGCGACCTTGAGGCTGTGGGTGAGCCGGTTGTGCACCAGCAGCCCGGACCCGACCGGGCTGATCACCTGGGTGACACCGCCGAGTCGGGCGAAGAACGGCGAGCCGACGATCCGGTCCCGGTCGGCGCGGAACGGGTTGGCCGCGAGGTCGCCGAGGGCCCGGGCGCTGCCGCCGAACAGCCGCCGGGCGCGCGACTCCGCAGCAGATTCCATGATCGCCACGCTAGCGCAGGCCGGGAGGGAGCGCCGCCGGGTCACCCGGCCGGGCGCGGCGACAGCGACCCGGGCCGCCCGGCAGAATGCAACCGGTACCCACTCCCGAAGGCGGATCGAGATCGTGACCCAGTCTGTTCATCAGCGGATCGCCGACGAGCTCGGCGTGGCCGAGCGTCAGGTACGGGCGGCCGTGGAGCTGCTCGACGGCGGCTCGACAGTGCCGTTCATCGCCCGTTACCGCAAGGAGGCCACCGGCCTGCTCGACGACACCCAGCTGCGCACCCTGGAGGAGCGGCTGCGCTACCTGCGCGAGCTGGACGAGCGGCGGGCGGCCGTCCTGGAGTCGATCCGTGGTCAGGGCAAGTTGGACGAGGCCCTGGAAGCGCAGATCATGGCGGCCGACTCGAAGTCGCGGCTGGAGGACATCTACCTGCCCTACAAGCCGAAGCGGCGGACCCGGGCCCAGATCGCCCGCGAGGCCGGCCTCGCCCCGCTGGCCGAGACGCTGCTGGCCGACCCGACCCAGGACCCGAAGGCCACCGCCGCCGCGTTCGTCGACGCGGAGAAGGGCGTCGCCGACGCCGCCGCCGCGCTGGAGGGCGCGCGGGCCATCCTCATCGAGACCTTCGCCGAGGACGCCGACCTGATCGGCACGCTGCGCGAGCAGATGTGGTCGCGGGGCCGGCTGGTTTCCCGGGTACGCGACGGTCAGGAGGCCGCCGGCGCCAAGTTCGCCGACTACTTCGACTTCTCCGAGCCGTACCCGAAGCTGCCCTCGCACCGGATCCTGGCCATGTTCCGGGGCGAGAAGGAGGGCGTGCTCGACCTGACCATGGAGCCGGAGGAGGCCGGTGAGGCGGACGCCGTGCCGACCGGCCCGACCCGGTACGAGGCGGCCATCGCCGGCCGGTTCGGGGTGTCCGACGCGGGCCGCCCGGCCGACCGCTGGCTGACCGACACGGTCCGCTGGGCGTGGCGTACCCGGATCCTCATCCACCTGGGCGCGGACCTGCGGATGCGGCTGTGGCAGGCGGCCGAGGAGGAGGCGGTGCGGGTCTTCGCCACCAACCTGCGGGACCTGCTGCTCGCCGCGCCGGCCGGCACCCGGCCCACCATGGGCCTGGACCCGGGCCTGCGCACCGGCGTGAAGGTGGCGGTGGTGGACGCCACCGGCAAGGTCGTCGCCACCGACACCATCTACCCGCACGAGCCCCGTCGGCAGTGGGACGCGTCGATCGAGACCCTGGCCCGGCTGGCCGGGGCACACGGGGTGGAGCTGATCGCGATCGGTAACGGCACCGCCTCCCGCGAGACGGACAAGCTCGCCGGTGAGCTGATCGCCCGGCACCCGCAGCTCAACCTGACCAAGGTGATGGTCTCCGAGGCCGGCGCGTCGGTCTACTCCGCGTCCGCGTACGCCTCGCAGGAACTGCCCGGGATGGACGTGTCGCTGCGCGGCGCGGTCTCCATCGCCCGGCGTCTACAGGACCCCCTCGCCGAGCTGGTCAAGATCGACCCGCGGTCGATCGGAGTGGGGCAGTACCAGCACGACCTGTCCGAGGTGAAGCTGTCCCGGTCGCTGGACGCGGTGGTGGAGGACTGCGTCAACGCGGTCGGGGTGGACGTCAACACCGCGTCCGCGCCGCTGCTGACCCGGGTCTCCGGGATCGGCGCCGGGCTGGCCGAGAACATCGTGCTGCACCGGGACGCCAACGGGCCGTTCCGCTCGCGTACGGAGCTGAAGAAGGTGGCCCGGCTCGGCCCGAAGGCGTTCGAACAGTGCGCCGGCTTCCTGCGCATCCCCGGCGGCGACGACCCACTGGACTCGTCCAGCGTGCACCCCGAGGCGTACCCGGTGGTGCGCCGGATCCTGGCCAGCACCGGTCAGGATCTGCGCTCGGTGATCGGTAAGAGCACGATCCTGCGCGGGCTGCGGGCCACCGACTTCGTCGACGACCGGTTCGGCCTCCCCACCGTCACCGACATCATCGCCGAGCTGGAGAAGCCGGGCCGCGATCCCCGCCCGGAGTTCCGCACCGCCACCTTCGTCGAGGGGGTGGAGAAGATCAGCGACCTGACGCCCGGCATGGTGCTGGAAGGCGTGGTCACCAACGTGGCCGCGTTCGGCGCGTTCGTCGATGTCGGGGTGCACCAGGACGGTCTGGTGCACGTGTCGGCGATGTCCCGGACCTTCGTGAAGGACCCCCGCGAGGTGGTGAAGTCCGGCGACGTGGTCAAGGTCCGGGTGCTCGATGTGGACGTACCCCGCAAGCGCATCTCGCTGACCCTGCGCCTGGACGACGAGCCGGCGGCCGGCGGTGCCGGTCGGACGAACCAGGAGGGGCGTGGCGGCCCGGCGCAGCGCGCACCGCAGGGCGGTCGTGGCGGCCAGGGTGGTCGTGGCGCGCAGGGCGGTGGCGGCGGGCAGGGTGGTCGCGGCGGGCAGGGCGGTGGCGGCGGCCAGGGTGGTCGCGGCGGGCAGGGTAGTCGCGGCGGCGGGCAGCACGGTGGTCGTGGCGGGCAGCAACGGCAGGGCGCGCCGGCCCCGGCCAACGACGCGATGGCGGAAGCCCTGCGCCGCGCCGGACTGGCCTGACCCGGGTCAACCGGCGCGAGCGATCGACCGAAACGCCCACGCCACAGCAGATCTTGGACAGTTTCCGTTACCAGGGCGGGCTCAACCGGTGGTTGAGCCCGCCGTCGGAACGGAAACTGTCCAAGATCGGAGTCCGTCCGGGCGACGACCCGCACGAAACGCGAGCCAGGCCGATGACGTGGTCGCGGCCGGTGGCCGCGACGGTGAGTCGATCCCGTTGCGGACGCTGCTCACCCGGTTGCTGGACGACGGGACCGACGAGCCAGACCCCACCACCAGACCTGCTGCACCACCAGGGTGAGCAGTCCGGCCAGGACGATCGCACACAGGTTGATCACCAGTTGGAGGGCCGAGCCGCCCGCTTCGTCCCACACTCCGTAGGCGGCGGCCACCGCCACGTTCGCGGCGGCCGGGACCGTGGTCACCGAGATCAGCACGCCGACCAGGCTGCCGGACTTCTTCGACGTCAACGAGAGCATCCCGGCCACGCCGGCGAGTAGACCGACCACCCAGGACAGCGCGTCCGGCCGCCAGATGAAGTCGGTGAGCGGACGTTCGGCGAGCAGCATCTCCCGACTGACCAGGCCGGCGGCGGTCAACGCCCAGGTGCTCAGCACGGTGACCGCCATGGCCGCCATAAAACCAACAGTCAGGGCCAGCACCGAGCGGCCGATCACGTCCAACCGACGACGTAGCAACGCCACGCAGAGCGCGGCGAGCGGGCCGAACTCCGGACCGACCACCATCGCCCCGACGATGAGGATCGGCTGGTCCAACAGCACACCGATGCCGGCGATCATGGTGGCCACCACGATCAGTACGAGGTAGGTGCCGGACAGTTCGGTCTGCTCGCCGGTCTTCGCGGCGATCTCGTCCCAGACCACCGCGTCCGCCCCGCTGCCCGGTGCCCGCTCCGCCGCCCGGTCCGCCGCGGCGGAGACGGTCAACTCCACATCGTCGGCCGCGATTCCGCCGGTGTCGTCCACCCCCATCCGCTGCAACTCCTGCAACACCCGGTCGGCGCTCTCCCGGACGACGTCGAACTGGATGAGGTCGCCCGAGGGCTGCCGGGCGGCGCCGGGCAGCACCACCAGGTGGGTCACGCCGGGCTCGGCGGCCAGCAGGTCGATCACGTTCGCCGACTGCTCCGGCGAAGCGATCACCCTCAGGTGCAGCACGCGTCCTCCCCCTCACCCGACCGGCCGGTCCCCTGCCCGCCCGGCCGGCCGGTCGAGACCCTACCGCCCGGCCGCCGGCCGCACGGACCGCAGGAGGGCGTACGGCTGCTGAACCCGCAATGGTCTGGTCGACCGCCCCTGCCCGGCGACGCGTGCCGGGCGCAAACCCCCGCGGCGGGTTGCCGGGCAGGGCAGCCGCGCCGGGCAAAGGATCTCTTGCGGCATCCTTTGGAGCTGATGCGGCAAACGAATCGCGCCGTATCCCGCGCCACCGCGTCGCTCCGAACCTGATTCGACGAGCGGGTCACGCCATGATGTCACAAACGAGTCAGCTCGAAAGGACTCGCCAAGCACTCCCAGACCGGGCGCGGGACACGGGTGGCGCAGGGGAGAACGGGACCGTCCACAGCGGCGGCTATGGACGACCTCGTGCAGCGCCCGCTCGACCCGCTCGGCACTGGCGGCGCGCGGAGAGCGAATGGCCGCAGGAGCGCGGCGGGCGGCTGGCCGCTGTCATCAACCTGGGTGCGGTCGGCGTGGGCGACCCTGCGATGGACCTGATCGCCCGGCACACGCTGCGGGCCGTACTCGACTGAGCCGGTCGCGTACCGTCACCCTCGTGGGTGAGCGGGACGCCCGGGAGTGGCGGGATCAGCAGCGGCAGGCGGTGCGGGCGCACGCCGACGCGGACGCGCGGCGGCGGGCCGCCGAGCACGCGCAGGCGGCGGACCTGGTGGCCTGGTTCGTGGCTGAGGCCACCCGGCGGGGGCTGCCCACCACCCGGTTGGCCGCCCGGGGGTACGACGGGCGTGGACGCTACCGGACCAGGCTGAACGGCTGGTACGTCGACCGGGCCGAGAGCCGGGCGGTGGACGTGGATGGCCGGTTCCACCTGTTGACTGTGCCGGGTGGTTTGCGGGCCTGGCTCTTCGGCGTCGACCCGGAGCCCAGCCCGGCGCCGTTGGTCGTCGGGGCGGGAGGCCGCGACGGCGAGTCGATCCCGTTGCGGACGCTGCTCACCCGGCTCCTAAACGACCCGACCGGCGAGCCGGGTTCGACCGCCGCCCGACTCTGAGCGGGCCGGCCGGCTCGTCTCACATTCGATAGCCGTCCACCGTCACCGTCACGTCCGCCGGGGTGACCGACGAGGTCAGCGCCCGCACCGGGCTGCCGGACGTCGTCGAGAACAGCGCGAGCAGTTTCAGCCGTGTGTTCCACACCGAATAGCGCGAACGGTCGTTTGTCTGTAGTAGCGACCCCCTATGATTGATTCATCCTTGTTTGACCAGTTCAAACCAAAGGCCTAATTGGTGAATCTCTTACGCATTCAAGAGGATCCTCACTGTATTTCGTCAGGAATCACGCCATGCTGAGCGTTCCGCTCACCGGCGGAATCGTTCTCGCACTCGTCGTCGGCACACTGCTGCAACCGCTCGTCCTTCGCCTACTGAGAGCAGCAGCGGTTCTCGACATACCATCGGAGCGGTCCTCGCACAGCACACCGACCCCGCGCGGCGGCGGCCTGGGAGTCGCCGCGGCGGCGGGGCTCGCGCTTCTCCTGAACGAACACGCCCAGTCCATCGCCGTACCGCTGCTCTTCTTCGCGGCGATCGGGCTCCTGGAGGACCTGCGGGGTGTCCCGATCCGCAGCCGACTGCTCCTGCAGGTGCTCGCCGGCCTGGGCACGGCGGTGGTCCTGGTGCCCGGTGGGCAGGCGTGGTACGTCCACGTGCTCCTCGTCCTCGCCCTGGCGGCCTGGGTCACCTCGTACGTGAACGCCTTCAACTTCATGGACGGCATCAACGGCATCTCGGCCGTGCACGCAATCCTCGGCGGGCTGCTGTACGCCGCACTCGGAGTGCTCACGGACCTTCCGCTGCTGACCGCGGCCGGCAGTCTGATCGCCGCCGCCTCACTGACATTCCTGCCCTGGAACGCCTGGGTCGCGAAGGTCTTTCTCGGAGATGTGGGGTCGTATGCCCTCGGCGGCGCCCTCAGCACGCTCGCCGCCTACGCCATCGTGCGCGGCACGCCGCCCGAGGCAGCCGTGGCGCCACTCGCGTTGTATCTCGCCGACACGGGCTGGACGCTCCTGCGCCGCATCAGCAAGGGCGAAGCCTGGTACCGCCCCCACCGCAACCACGCCTATCAGCGGCTGACGGACGGCGGTTGGTCGCATCAGCGGGTCACCGCGACGACCGCCGTCGTCGGCGCGACAGTGGCCGGCTGCCTGCTCGCCGCGTCCTTCAGCGGACCGGTCACCCGGGTCGCACTGGACGCCACGGCCCTCGCCATCCTCGCCGCCTACCTCGCTGCCCCCGCCTGGCTCACCGCACAGCGGGCCCAGCCGTCGCCGGAAGGAAGAACGATCCATGCCAGAACTGTCAGCTCAACGAGCCGGTGACCCGGCCGGCCCCGGGAACCGGCCGGTGAAGAGGGTGGCGGTGCTGGGGAGCAGCGGCTTCGTCGGCCGCGCGGTTGTCGCCGAGCTGCGCAGCAGGGGGGCCGAGGTCCAACTCGTCTCCGCACCGCGCCTGTCGTGGCCACTCACCGAGTCACTCCACAGCAACTCGGTGCCGGCGGATCTCCAGCGGGACGTTGTCGATGCCCTCGCCGGACAGCTCGACGGCGCTCACGTCGTGATCAACACGGCCGGGCTGCCGAACGGGTCCGCCCCGGACAGCGCGCAGCTGTACGGCGGAAACGCACTGCTGCCCACCCTCGTCGCTCGAGCCAGCGCCCTGGTCAACGCCGACCGGCTGGTCCACGTCAGCTCGGCGGCGGCGCAGGGGGCGATGGATCTCGACGAGACATCGCGGACGATGCCCTTCTCGCCGTACTCCCGCTCGAAGGCGATCGGCGAACGCCTGCTGCAGCGCGAGGACCGCATCGACACGGTCATCTATCGGTCGACCTGGGTTCACGACGTGGACCGGCCGAACACCCGGGCGCTCGTCCGGCTCGCGCAGTCGCGGATGAGCTGCGTCGCCGGGGACGGTACCGCGCCGACACCCCAGGTCCTCATCGACGACGTCGCCGCGGCGATCGCCCACCTCGGGCTCGTCGACGGCCCGGTGCCACCCATCGTGCTCCAGCCCCACAACGGCATGACGACGGGGCTGCTGCTGCGCCTTCTCGGTGGCCGCGAGCCACTGCACCTCCCACCACTGATGGCGCGGTACGCGACGCGCTGCCTCACCGCGTACGGGCGCACGGGTCTGCACGCCAACGCGCACGCCCGTCGCGTGGAGATGCTCCTGTTCGGCAAGCGGCAGACGCCGGGCTGGCTCACCGACCAGGGGTTGGCGCCCACGCTGCGCCCCGAGGCATGGGAGCGGCTGAGGACGGCCGGCGCCCAACCGGCACCCGCCTCGAAGCCGAACACTGACGCCGTGGCGCGTCCGAGAGCAGGCGACTCGCCACCACGCGACGAAAGCGGATCGTCGTCCGGACACTCCAACCCAGCCGCCAGCCATCCCATGCGATAGCCACCAGGTGGGGAGCGCCCGTAGCACGAAAGCGGACCCGTCCTCACCGCCCTGGCGGGTGACTCGGTCCGATTGGCAACGAGTTCGAGGCCGGATCAACCGTGCCTGCGGCTCCGGCCGCGGATAGACGTAGGGCGGGACAGCGGGTAGGGCCGGTCGCTCGTGGTTGCCGGGGCCGGTACCACGACGAAAGGAACGCTCGACCGACTCGGCACCCCAACCAGAACGCCGCCCAGAGCCTCACCGCGACCACGTCTCGGTCATTCCACAGGACGTGATGTCGGCCGAGGGCCCACCGGCAGCGGACGAACTGATCGGGACCGCCATCGGAATGTCGCAGGGCCCGTGGCCGGGAGGACAGCACGTGGGCGCTCACCTGCGTTCCTCTGGATGTGATCGATCAATTGGTGTGCTCGGTGCCGATCAGGTCCACCGATGACATCGGAGATTCGGGCACTAGTACCAAATATCTCGAAACCGGCTGAAAGTTCTCCTTCGTCATGTAACAAGAACAAAGAGCACAAAAGCTCTTTCTGCCGGACGCGGAAACAGTCGGAAGACGGGACGAGGAGCCAGTACATGCCGCAGGACACGGAGCACAGGGAGCAAACGGGCCAGCGGACGCGGCGAGCCAGGGCGCGCCGCCGCGCGGTCGGATTTCTCGCAGCCGATACCACCGCATGGGTCGGCGGTTTCGTCGCGGCCGTTTGGACCCGATTCGAGTTCCAGCTCGCTCCGAGCCAGGTCGGCCGGGCCGCAGCGGTCGGAATGGCCGCGGCAGTCATGCACGTGGCAGTGGCGGCGTTGCGTCGGATCCACTCCGGGCGGCACCCGCTCGGCAGTCTGCAGGAGGTTCAGGGCATCGCTGGCACCGCCATCATGACTGGCGCGATCGTGCTGCTCGCCCTGCTACCGTCCAGCGACCGGCCGGTACCAGCGAGCACCCCGCTGGTCGGCGGCGCGCTCGCCCTGCTGTTCATGCTCGGTGCCCGGTTCGTCTATCGGCACCGGCGTGACCTCGCCTTGCGGCCGGACGTCCGGTCGTCAACGCCGGTCCTGTTGTTCGGGATGGGAGATGCTGGGCAGGGCCTCCTCCGCGCCCTACTCAGCGACCCGCGCGGCCGGTACCTACCGGTCGGGGCATTGGACGACGACCCGGACAAGCGCAACCTGCGCATCGGCGGAGTGCGCGTGCTCGGCGGACGGCACGACGTCGCTGAATCAGTCCGGCATACCGGCGCCGGGACCGTCATCTTCTCGGTGGCCAACGCCGACGCCGCACTAATCCGCCAAATCCGAGAGGCGACACTGCAGGCCGGTGCGGCGTTCAAGGTGCTGCCGCCGGTACGGGACCTGGTCGACCACCGGATCACCGTCACCGACGTTCGCGACGTGCAGATAAGCGACCTCCTCGGCCGCCGTCAGGTCGTCGGCGACCTACCTATGAGCACGAGCAGCCTGACTGGCCGCCGGATCCTGGTCACCGGCGCCGGCGGCTCGATCGGTTCCGAACTCTGCCGACAGGTGATGAAGGCCGATCCGGGCGAACTCATGATGCTCGACCGCGATGAGTCTGCTCTGCACAGTCTTCAGATGTCGCTCTCCGGGCGAGCCCTGCTGGACGGTCCCGAGCTGATCCTCGCCGACCTGCGCGACGACGAGGGCATCCGGCGGATCATTCGGGAGCGCCGCCCCGAGATCATCTTCCACGCTGCGGCGCTCAAACACCTCACTCTGCTCCAGCGGAATCCGGGCGAGGCGGTCAAGACCAACGTCTGGGGCACCCTCTCCGTGCTGGACGCCTGCCAAGACGTGGCGAAGTTCGTCAACATCTCCACTGACAAGGCCGCCGATCCGATCAGTGTGCTCGGCTACTCGAAGCGGATCACCGAGCGGCTGACCGCACACGCCGCGTCCCGATTCCCGGGGACCTTCCTCAGCGTCCGGTTCGGCAACGTACTGAGCAGCCGCGGCTCGGTCGTCACGGCGTTCCAGCGACAGATCGAGGATGGGAAGGCGCTAACGGTCACCCATCCAGACGTCACCCGCTATCTGATGACCGTTCAGGAAGCCGTGCACCTGGTACTCCAGGCCGCCGAGATCGGACGAGACGGCGAGGCCCTCGTGCTCGACATGGGCGAACCGGTCCGCATCGCCGACCTGGCTCGCCAGATGGCCGACCAGGCGTCCAGCACCGTCCCGATCGTCTACACCGGCCTACGTCCCGGCGAGAAGCTGCACGAGGACCTGCTCGGCACCGGTGAAATCGACACCCGGCCGTTCCACCCCCTGGTATCCCACGTGACCGTACCGGCACTGGACCCGATGGAAGCGAGTGGCCTCGACCCGTACGAGGAGCCGGCGAAGGTGATCGAGCAACTCGAGTTCCTCTGCGCGCAGCCCGTCCGTTCGTTGGTCCAGGACCAACGAAGCGCGCCGCTGCCCCGGTGACGGCCACTCGGCGCAGGCCACGTCGGCAATACGGATAGACGCGGGCCGCAAAAGTCGATACCACCAACTGCACCAGCAAGAAACCGCGTTCATCCATCGCAATTTTGTTTCCAAATAGGATGGTTATCATGACTCTCGCCGTCGTGACAGGCTCGGGTGGGTTGATCGGCTCCGAGGCCGCGCGGCACTTCGCGCGACTCGGCCTCGATGTGGTGGGCATCGACAACAACATGCGGCAGGAGTTCTTCGGCCCCGAGGCCTCCACCAACTGGAACGTGCACCGACTCACCCGTGAACTGGGCGCGTACACCCATTACCAGGTGGACATCCGCGACCGCGACGCGCTTGCAAAGATCTTCGCCCGATACGGCCGCAACATCGCGGTGGTAATTCACACCGCCGCCCAACCATCACACGACTGGGCCGTACGGGACCCCTTCACCGACTTCGATATCAACGCCGTCGGCACGCTCAACATCCTGCAGAACGTCCGCCAGCACTGCATCGACGCACCGGTGATCCACTGCTCCACCAACAAGGTCTATGGCGACCGCCCAAACAATCTGCCGCTGATCGAACTCGCCACCCGATGGGAGATCGAGCCGAGCCATCCGTACCGGAATGGGATCACCGAGGACATGCCGATCGACGCCTGCCTGCATTCCGTCTTCGGCGCTTCGAAAGTCGCCGCCGATGTCATGGTCCAGGAGTACGGACGCTACTTCGGCATGAAAACCGCCTGTTTCCGCGGCGGCACTCTGACCGGACCGGCGCACTCGGCGACTGAACTACATGGTTTTCTCGCGTACGTGATGCGTTGCAACATGGAGCGACGGACTTACAAGGTCTTCGGCTACCGGGGCAAGCAGGTCCGCGACGCAATTCACAGCCACGACGTGGTCGCAGCGTTCGAGGCGTTCTTCAACAACCCACGCTCGGCTGCGGTCTACAACCTCGGAGGCGGGCGCCACTCCAACTGCTCCATCTCCGAGGCGTTCACTCTCACTGAGAAAATCACCGGAGAAGAAATGCGCACCGAGTATCGACCGGCGAACCGGGTCGGCGACCACCAATGGTGGATCGGCTCCAACGCCGCATTCCAGTCCGACTATCCGGTATGGAAGCAGGAGTACGACGTGCCCGCGATCCTCGAAGAGATCTACCAGGCGAACGTCGACAAGTGGGTGCCCAACGCGGATACGGCGGCACAACGTTGACCAAGATCGGAATCATCACCCAGTGGTACGACCCGGAGGGCGGTTCCGCCGTTCTGCCCGGGATCATCAGCCGTTCGCTCGTCGCGCTCGGACACGAGGTGCACGTACTCACCGGCTTCCCGAACTATCCCTCCGGGCAGTTGCACCCGGACTACCGGCTTCGCCCGTACCAGTTCGAAGAGATGAACGGGGTGTCGGTGCACCGGGTGCCGCTGATGCCCAGTCATGACCGGTCGGCAGTCAAGCGGACGACCAACTACCTTAGCTTCGCCGCCTCCGCGGCCGCCCGGCTGGACCTGCTCCGCAAGGTCGACGTGTGGCTCGTCTACTCCTCGCCGGCAACCGTGGCGCTGCCCGCGATGGTGGCACACTGGCTACACAGACGCCCGTACGTGATCCTCATGGAGGATCTGTGGCCGGACACCCTGGCGGACAGCGACTACGTTGGTCCTGGTCGCCGGACTGACCTCATTGTCCGGACGCTCCACAGATTCTGCGACGCAACGTACCGCAGAGCCTCGCACGTGGCCGTGATCGCGCCCGGTATGGCCGACATCCTGGCCCAACGAGGCGTCCCCCAAGACAAGCTATCCGTCATCTACAACTGGGTCGATGAGCGCATCTTCCGCCCCAGACCCCGGGATCCGCAGTTGGCAGCCGCTCTCGGGCTGCAGGGCTTCGTCGTCATGTACGCCGGAAGCATGGGAAACCTCCAAGGACTCGACGTCGCTGTCGCCGCCCTGGAGTATCTCGACGACATCCCGGATTTGCAGCTCGTGTTCGCCGGACGTGGGATCGAGGAACCCCGGCTACGCCAATCGGCCGCACGGTACGCTCCCGGCCGGGTGCTCTTCCTCGGCCAACAGCCGGTTGAGCGAATGATCGAGCTGATGCCGGCCGGCGATGTTCAACTGATCTCCCTGCGTGACCGACCACTCCATCGCAACACCATGCCGAGCAAGGTGCAGACCGCCCTCGCGTGCGGTCGACCCATCGTTGCTGCGCTGGCGGGCGACGCGGCCCGGCTCGTCGACGAGTCCGGTGCCGGATTCGTCGCTCCCCCCGGCGACGCTCCGGCGCTGGCCGATGCGATTCGTCGGATGTACGAGTTGGGCGCCGACAAGCGCGAGGAGTTGGGCCGCAACGGCCGGCAGTTCTACCTGGACCGGCTCTCGGAACGGATCGGAAGTGTCGCCCTCGCCAACCTTCTGGAGAACGCGGCGCGGGACGCGCCTACGGGCCGCAACCGCCCCGCGCACCGGTGATGTTGTCGGTTGATACGCGCACGACCACAGCATCAACAGCCCCGGTCATGAAGTGCCTTCTGATCTGGGAGATAGGGCTTGTCGAGAGTCCCATGTTCCTGTCACGGAAGGCACCTGCTGGGTGCAGGTCACGGCAACAGGTCCGAAGATCATGGTAAGCGGCGGCGGGCGAGGCGTGGTAGGTCACGGCGGTGCCCGGCGGACGCGGCGCTGTTGGCCGGGCTGCGCGTCGCGCGGGCCGGAGCCGGTGAGGTCGCCTGGGTCCAACATGACAGGGTCCGCGGTGGCCTGCCGCGTTCGTTGGTGGCCGGCCGGCAGGTCGAGGATTGGTCCTGGAACATCGACGCGCCAATCGCGCTCTGCCACTTCGAGAAGGACTTGCGCCAACAGCAGCTGGGCATCCGGTTCTCCGTCGGTGCCGCGATCACCGAGCCGGTCCGGGCCGCTACCGGCTGGCTCCCGCCGTCGACACCGACGGTGAACTGCGCGATCACGCCGAGGTCTGCGAACTGTCGGCCATCCACCACGGTTACGGGTGCCGCACCCACTCCGACTGCCGGGCTTGCTCGAGAATGTTGGGGCCGTCGCTCCGTCGTCGCCACAATCGGTATGCATGGGCTGCTGCATGCCGGGCATGCAGTCGGTCGGCCGGCTCCATCGCACCGATCCGGTCGAGCTCTTCGGCCAGTGGTTCTGGAGCCAGGGCCCGCAGCACCACTCCGCCACCCGTGTCCAGAACATCCGTCCACGGGGTTTGGTCAGAACAGATCACCGGACACGATGCGGAAAGACTCTCGGCGATGACATGTCCGAAGTTTTCGCCCACTGTGGGAAAGACAAATACATCGTAATTGACGAACGTGCTTCGCACCTCGTCCGGATTCAGCTCACCACAGTAGCGCACTCGGACGTTGGACGGAAGATCGTCGAGGAGAGACTTGCATTTCTTCCAGTATCCGGCGTCCTCCAATGGCCCGTAGATATCGAACTCCAGCACCGTCGAGGCACGTTGGAGGGCGCGAAGCGCAAGATCCAGATTCTTTTCAGGGCTGATCCGGCTGATGAAGACAAGACGCGCAACACCGTCGCCCGCCGCTGGCACGGGAAGCGGCTCCAGAGGCAGCGACACCTGGGATCCATTGACCTCGATCCGAGCCCATCGACATGCTCTGCGAATATCCGCCGCCTCTCGGTCGCTCGTAGCATGCCAGACGACACCGGCCACCTTGAGGAGGGGCATCCAAAGCCACAGAAACGGTTCCTTCTTCCACCGTTTAGACGACAACGCACCACGCTTCAGCTCTCCTCGTGGGGCCACCAGGATCCGCGCTACGCGAATCACGCCGAGCCGGGCCGCGACGATCGGAATGATCGAGAACAACGAGAAGAGGCTGTTGACGTACAGCAGATCGAAAGACGTCACCCTGAACTCCCGCCAAAGCCGACGCCAGTGGCGAATACTGGATGGATCCATGTAGAACACGCGCGAGCCCCCGCGCCTAACCCAACGGCCAGAAAGCCCAGGGTATGGGTCCGGAGTTGCCAGATCCCGATCACGTGTCACCAGGGTCAGGTCGATGCGATCCGACACCGTGTCCACGATCCGGACGAGCGAACGCACCGGTCCTCCGTAGCGGAATCCCGGCAGGAACCCCCCGCACATCATCAGGACACGGAAGGGGCGTGTCGCCCCTTCCGACGGCCTGCCGGTACAGCCGTCGACGATCTCGATCACCGAACTGCCCCTTCCATGGTCTTCATCAAACAAATAACGAGCAGCGGTCGGCCAGGTCGCGTGGAGCAAGAGCCCGTGGTTTGAGAGCCGACGTCGCTTGAGAAATTGACACAGGAAAGGTGAAAGTCCGGACGCCGGTGCCGCGACGCCGGTATAACCGTGCAATGACCACCACAGAGGTCACTCCACTTCCCGCAGGCACGCGAGCCGCGCTCGCCAACTCATCAATGGTCGTGCTAGGCACCTCCGGGCACGCCAGGGAGGTCGCCTGGATCGCAGAACAGGCGGGGAGGCCGCTGCTCGGCTGCCTCGGCCCACACCGCCCGGCGGAGGCCGCCCGGCTTCCCGCCACCTGGCTCGGCGACGACGAGTGGCTGGACACGGCGCACCCCACAGTGCAATTCGTCATCGGCGTCGGCGACGGTGAAGCGAGAGCCCGGATCGACTTCCTGGCCAGCCGCAACGGCCGCCGCGCCGGGTCGTTGGTCTCTCCAGCGGCGACTGTTGGCGCAAGGTGCGAGCTGGGCGACGGCAGTGTCCTGTGGCCCGGCGCGATCCTCACCACTGATGTGCGACTTGGACGGCACGTGCATGTCGGAACCGGTGCCACTGTGAGTCACGACGCTGAGATCGGTGACTTCGCCACACTGCTGCCGGGCTCCAGGGTGGCTGGCAGTAGCCGGGTCGGCCAAGGCGCGACCATCGCCGCCGGCGCCACCGTTGTCAACAACATTTCCATTGGCGCAGGGGCGATGGTCGGTGCCGGTGCCGTGGTTGTTCACGACGTTCCGGAGAACGTCGTGGTCGTGGGTGTTCCGGCACGGATTCTGCGACCACATCATCGCGAAACGCATTAGTCAAGGCTGCTCAACGAACGGGAAAGGCGAAGCATGGGGCGAGTTGCGCTCATCACCGGAATCACCGGGCAGGACGGCAGTTACCTATCGGAACTCCTCCTCGACAAAGGCTACACAGTGCACGGCCTCAAGCGCCGATCGTCGAGTTTCAACACAGAGCGAATCGACCGGATCGATGTGCACCCGCGGCACGATGATGCCCGACTGTTCCTTCACTACAGCGACCTGTCCGACGCGGGTTCATTGGTCGGCTTACTACGCGATATCCAGCCGGACGAGATCTACAATCTGGGCGCGCAGAGTCACGTACGAGTTTCCTTCGACATTCCGGGCTACACCGCCGATGTCACTGGATTGGGAGCCTTGCGGCTGCTCGAGGCCAGCCGGCTGGCGGGCTTGAGCAGCCGCTTCTACCAGGCGTCCTCCTCCGAGATGTTCGGATCCACCCCGCCGCCGCAGCGCGAGGAGACCCCGTTCCATCCGCGTAGCCCCTATGCGTGCGCGAAGGTGTTTGCGTACTGGGCGGCCGTCAACTATCGAGAGTCATACGGGATGTACTGCGCCAACGGCATCCTGTTCAACCATGAAAGTCCGCGGCGGGGAGAGAATTTCGTCACGAGGAAGATCAGCCGGGCCGTCGCTCGAATCGAGGCCGGATTGCAGGAAAAACTCTACCTAGGTAATCTCGATGCGATCCGCGACTGGGGTTACGCTCCGGAATATATGGAAGCGGTCTGGCTAACCCTACAGATGGATCGGCCAGACGACTTTGTGATCGCCACCGGCGAAGGTCACACCGTTCGCGAATTCGTCGAGACGGCGTTCGCTCACGTCGGACTGGACTGGCAGGATTACGTGGCGACCGACCCTGCGTATTTCCGTCCGGCGGAGGTCGACGCGTTGATCGGCGACTACGGAAAAGCCCGTCTGCAGCTCGGCTGGGCGCCCAAGACCCACTTCACCGACCTCGTGCGGATCATGGTAGACGCCGACCGGCAGCTCCTTGATGACGAGCGCATGGGCCGCCTTGTGCGGGTCGATCGATGAGGGTCAGCATCGACACGTCGCACGGACATGACACGACGGGCGGCCGCTGCCGGCCCTCGTCGGATTACCCATCGGGTAAGGAAGTCATGAAGCAGGTCGCTGTTCTTCATCACCTTGACTCCCGGGAAGCGCGTTGACCATCGATCGCTATCCAGTCGCCCGTCCGGCTCTGTCTGAGCTGGAAGAGCGATACTTGCTCGACGCATACCGCAGTGGCTGGATCTCCTCTCAAGGACCATACCTCCGAAAGTTCGAGGAGCAGTTCGCGCAGCGGTGTGGATCAACCGCTGCGGTGGCCACTGGTAACGGCACCGTGGCCTTACACCTCGTCCTCGCCGCAGCGGGAATCGGCCCTGGCGACGAGGTAATCGTCCCGGCGTTGACATACATTGCCACCGCCAACTCGGTTACCTACTGTGGAGCTCGGCCCATCTTCGTTGATGTGTCGCCGCAGAGCTGGTGCATTGACGTGGACCAGGTTGCCTCGGCCATCGGCCCTCGAACCCGAGCCGTCGTGGCCGTCGATTTGTACGGCCATCCCGCCGACTACACGGCACTCAGGGCACTCTGCGCGCGACACGGACTGTTCCTGGTCGCCGACGCCGCTGAGTCCTTCGGCGCCCGCTTGAACGACCAGGTGAGCGGCAGCCTGGCCGATGCCACCACCTTCTCGTTCTTCGGCAACAAGATAATCACTGCTGGCGAGGGTGGATGCGTGACCACCTCGGACCCGGCGCTGGCCGACCGGATGCGGCTGCTGCGCAACCAGGGAATGGATCCGCACCGCCGCTACTTCTTTCCTGTCATCGGCTACAACTATCGGTTGACGAACCTGGCCGCAGCGTTGCTCTGCGCCCAACTCGAGCGGGCCGACGAGATCATCGCCCGCCGGGATACGGTCATCGCCACCTACGAGCGGGAACTCACCGCCCAGCCGCTGATGAATCCACAGCCGGTTTTACCTGGCGTGCAGCGGGCACCGTGGATGGCCTCATTCCTCGTGGGCCAACCAGGCGCCAACGGCCTTCGCGATGAGTTGATCCGACGTCTCGAGGCCCTCGGTATCGAGACACGGCCATTCTTCGTCCCGATTCCACACCTGCCGCCGTATGCCCGCGCCAGCGGTGAATATCCCATCACCCTCGATCTGGCCCGCCGCGGAATTAATCTCCCAACATACGCGGAACTCTCGGACATCGACCTCAAAGTCATCGTCGATCGGGTTCGATCTGCACTCGTGCAGGTAGCCGGCCGCTCGTAGGAGTATCGAATAGTCGCGCTCAAGCTCAATTGCCCTAGGTCTCCCAGGTTCCGATCCCGATTTCGCGGGGCCCAGGGAGGCCGCAGGAGACGTTGATCGGGCGATGTCGACGTAACGAGAGCCGACCACCACGGTACTCAAGACGTCCTCATGCCGAAGCGGCGATTCGCGATGGAACGGAGTTGGGACAAAATGGTCGCACGGGCCGTAGTCGCCCGTCGCGCGGCCAGTCCGACCGAGAGTCCTCCGATACTCCAACCGCACCTAGTGAGGTTGGCGCCTTCGCTGGTAGTGGATCGTTCTAACGCAATACCGGTGTCGGCGTAGCCAGCGCAATCATCGATGGACGTGGTCGAAAGCTCGGATGTGCTGAGCAGATGGGTCAGCAGACGTCGGACCTCGCCGAAGGAGCACTCCTCGATCGCCTCGCTGGGGTCCTGTAGGGAAGCTACCGTCCGGAGGGCCGACGGCGGGCAGGTTCACTCTGCGCTAAGGATGCTGACGCCAAGCACGATCACGACGAGGTAGGCCGGGTGACGGCACGAAAGCATCGTTCCTGTGCCGCGCGACATGGCGGTGCGGGCGACCGCCCCGGGACACGCACACCGTTGCTCGTCTCCGGGTGAGCCATAGGAGCACGAAGATGGGCAGTGCTGCGACAGTGTGCTGCATAAGCGCAATCGTCGAATCGGGGTACGCGCTCGACCAGAGCAGCGGCCCGGAAAGCACAAAGCAGAGAAGTGCGAGGCGCACGGGTCCAGGCCCTCCGCCCAACCGCAGCAACATCATTACCACAGCGGACCACAATGCGTAGTAGATTACGACTGCCCGACGTCCGTCAAGGAAGTACACGTTGCCCAATGTCATGAAGCTGTATGCCGAGGTGGCAACGCCCCCCAGATACTGATTGATCTCCCGTCCAGTTGACAGGACGGGACGCTCCGGGTCGAGCACACGAGGAACGAGCCCGTATCGAATGTAGTCCAACGGGCTAGGCTGACGCACTTCCGCCGGCACGTCATGATGGGCGGCAGCCGACATCTGCAGATCGAACCGGAGTCGGTCTTCAGCCGTAATTTCTTGCGACACAGTGAAACCGCCATTTTGGCGAACCTCATTGCGTATTTGAAAGAGGCTGGGCCAGGCAAGTACGAGGACTATTGCCGTGACCGCGACATAGCGAGCCCTGATGACCCCGGAGATGGCCCCTAACGCAGCCACCAATGTCACGAACCCAAACAGAGGCGACGAGATGGCCGTGATGCCGACGAGCACTACCTGAGTCACAATCAAGGCCAGCAGCCAGACGAAAATTCTCCGCCTGCTGGCCTTGTTTCCCAGGTATGATGCGATAAGCAACGCAACCGCCAACTCCGACCAGCCCGACACCAGCGAGGTCGCGTTAGCGAGTGGAGATTCAGGCATTGCACCCGACAACTGGGTAAATACGGTCCCACGACCGGCCGCAGCGCCGACCAGGTCAGCGACAATGCTGGTTATCGCGACCGCTCGAGCGATCAGATAGATCCGCGGATGGTCGTTCGCCCCGAGCGCGGACCGGACCCACCCTTCGGGCGCCCAGCGCAGCAGGAGCGCTGCGCTCTCCACTAACAGACTGCCCCCCAGACCCAACGCGATCAGACTCACGAGGAATCCAATCTCGGGGTTCCCGTACACTACCGCGACTGGCATGATGAAAACTACGTACGGTGCAAACATAACAAGACTAACCGGGTAGCTGCGGAAGGTCCGTGCCGCCCATCCCTCAAGGGCACCGGACCCGCCAACACGGCTACGTTGACGGTGCAGGCCGGCTGGTGTCCTCGGGCGGACGGATGCCGGATAGCCCACCCACGATTGCCTCACCAGATCGCCCAACTGCAGAACAACGTAGGCTTCACCTTTTGACCAACGACACGCAAAGATCGGTGGAAACGGCCCGTCAAGAACAAAGTCCAGCAGGGAAAACATGAGAGTTCCTTTGGGGCAATCATGGGTCGCCCAGCCCATCGATCAGATCAACTCCAAAGCGCGCCGGGAGCCGTCCCTCCTCAACAGCGAGACGTAACTAGCCCACCACACCCCAGTCGATATCAGCGCCATCACCACCATGGCGTAAGCCGCGCCAGGGGCGCCGAGAATCACTCCACCCGTAACGACAAGTAGGACGCGCAGCAGACCCATCACCGACCCGAGCAGCAACGCCCGACCGCCAGCCTGCTGTATCCGATGACCCGCGAAGCCGATGAGGGCCGGCGCTTGGAGCAAGCCCTCCAGCGCGAGAGCCAACAACAACGGCTGCGCCGATGACCAGTTCCCCGCCAGCACTGACCGACCAACCGAGTCAGGAATCAGCGGCAACAGCAGCGCCAAGGGCAGGGTGAGCCCGCCTACCAGGAGCGTCAGTCGAAGAGCGGCACGTAGCCGCACCTGCGGCTGCGCTGTCCTCGTCCGGGCTAAGTACGGGATCATCAATGACGAGGCCGCACCCGACAGCAGCGTGATCGGCCCGAGAATGGTCCGACCTGCGCTCAGCGCACCTACGACCGCCGTGCCCGCAGTAGCCGCCAGCATCGAGCTGGCGAGCTGCGCCGAGCCGGACG
The DNA here is from genome assembly GCF_029809455.1 of Micromonospora sp. DH14. Taxonomy (NCBI): domain Bacteria; kingdom Bacillati; phylum Actinomycetota; class Actinomycetes; order Micromonosporales; family Micromonosporaceae; genus Micromonospora; species Micromonospora sp. DH14. The sequence continues at coordinate 216,734 of NZ_JARVKT010000010.1, forward strand.
TCACCAGAAACTGGCCACCGAAACCCATAGCGACCTTCGTTTCCGAACGGGCAAGCCCCCAACTGGGTACTACCGGGTACTTCTGCAGAACGGCGACGCTGTAACCGATCAACGCGCCTGCCCCCGCCCAGATACCAAAGACCGCCACCGAGGGAACGACGTGCAGGAGGTTGAGCATGACCGCCACACTGGTCAGAGTTGTCCAGAACACCTCCTGAACAAGCGCAACTCTCGGCCGGGCCAGCCCAAGGTTGACCACCTTGTTGTAGTCGTAGAGCACTAGGCCGGGCAGCAGCACTCCGACGATAGTGAGGTACGGCGAGCGGATCAGCACCCCAGCAAACGCCACAACAAGCCCGACAGCCACACCGACCGCACTAGCTCGGGTCGAACCTCGGCCGATCGACTCCAACCGCCCGACGGCGAGAACCGAGTCGGTAACGACAGCACGTGCGAGCCCGGTAGTGAGAACGTATAACGAGAAGGCAATAGCGAACTGCCCCACCCCCGCGATCGTCTCGCTTCGGGCGACGGCGATCGACAGGAGAAGATTTCCAAGGCTGGACAGGCCGGTGACGGCCATCGCCATTGGCGCTCGCCCACCTGCCATACCACGGGCCAGACCGGTGAGTCTGCTGATCCCGGCAACGGCGGGCACATCCCGCGAGGTAGACCGGGCACTCATCTCCGGATCCCGCAGGGAATGTTGCCGGCGCGGTCAAGTACGAGAGGCGGAAAGGCGGGCAAACCATCCGACTTCTCCACGAAAGCCGGCCCGGCGCCAGGGGGACCCGGCCTTCGACCGGCGGGCCGCACGATGCGACGAGGTCGATGAAATCGATGAGAGATCCTGGGCTTGGACTCTCGACCTACCGATGAGAACCGCGCGTAATCTCCGACGGAAACTGAGTCTATCAATTCTTCCTCTCAGTGATGGCTGCCGACACGCCCGATCAATTGGGGGTGTGTCGGCCAGGCGCCGGCGTCGCCAACCGCACATCGGTCAACGACTCAGCGGACGCAAGGTTACGGTCCGACGATTTCCAACGACACACGAGAAGCTGGACGAATTTTCCCCGATGAAGGTGTACAACAAGAAATGCGACCTCACCAAATCCGTCGCAGCTCACCACCACGACAGCCAACGTCTCGTCGAGCAGAACGAAAGGCAGAACGCCATGCGGATCAGAGTCGATGCCTCCTCGATCATACCGGGCGAATCCGCAGGCATCGAGACCTACACCTACGGGCTGCTCAACGGACTCGCCGCGATAAGCGCAGAAAGCATGAGGGTCGAGGTCACCATCGCTCAGAACACGGGTAGTATGTGGCTGCGCGAGGTGCCGGATGAGAAGGTGTCTTGGTCAGAGGTTGAACTGCCGTTGAGCGCCAGCCGCCCGCTCGGCCGACGACTACGCAAACTGCTGCCTGCACAGGCGCAACGATCAGCCTTGGCCGCTCGAATGTCCTGGGCGTTGCGTAACCGAGCGAATCCTGTGCAAGACGATGCAGACGTGACGGTCTACCCGTTCTCGCCGGTGCCGGTACGCGCGCCGCGATCGATCGTCGTGCTCCATGACCTCCGACGATTCCGGCCAAACACCGAGCCAACCAACCTCAACGCTATGATCAGGGAAAACGTCAGCCGGGCTGGAGCTGTGGTCACCTCGTGGCCCCACCCGTATCAGCATGCGCTGGAGACCTTTCCAGAGGCGCGCTTCAAGACCGCGATGATCCCCCTCCCGGTATTCAACCCACCCCCTCCCGGCATTCAGCCAAACTCGGACCCGGCACTACTGCTCTTCCCCTCGGCCACCGGCCCCGACAAAAACCACCCACCGCTACTTGAGGCGATGGCACTCCTACCCGAGCTGTGTTTGGTGTGCCCGGGTCCGCTGGTCGAGCCACAGGCCGGTGTGTTGCTCTCCCGAACGTCGCAGCTAGATCTGCGCGGCCGGGTCTCGTTCCCCGGCTTCGTGACGTCAGACGAACTGGTGTCGATCTATGCCCGGGCCACAGCCGTGGTCGTCCCATCGATCTGGGAAGCTGCCAGTGGGGCGATCTTCGAGGCTTTCAGTTGGGGCCTGCCGGTGGCATGCGCTGATGTGGCGCCCCTTCGCGCCCAGGTTGCGTTCTCCGGTGCGGAAGTCTGCTTCTTCGATCCGGCCGACCCTCAATCGATCAGGGACGCGGTACGCCGCCTGCTGGCCGACCGGGACCGCTACGCTGCCGCCTCGAGGCTCGCCGGCCAAAGGCTTGCAACTCGCACCTGGCGAAGCACGGCGGAGGACTATCGAGCGGTCTTCGAGTGGGTGGCCGGAGGGCAGGTGGGATCGATTCCAAAGTCCCCGTTTGCCAGCTTGAGGGACGTCTCGCAACTCGACGAAGGTGAGAGAGTCCAGGACAACTCGAAGGTCGTCTAGCTTGGTCATTAGCCTGTCCGAGGCGGACAGGGATTGGCGGACTTCATCTTCTTCGTGGTTGCTGTCTTGGCGTGGCCCTGGTGGTGGCCGGGCGTTGATCGACGCGGTGCCGCAGACGGTGTTTGATGACGTAGCGCTGCGTGGGTAGCTGTTGCGGTGGCCGGATGGTCACCCGAGTTCGGGTGGGTGGGTTGGGGGTGCGCCGGCGGGGCACGGGGCCTTGGTGCGGATTTGCCAAAAGCCTCAGCAGACGCGGGCGGATGACAGACGCTGCGGTGGTGCGGGCCGCTCCCAGGGCGGCGCAGGTCGGACGGCGAGGACGCGGGCCAGGCGTAGCTGGGGGCAGGTCCAGCCGAGGGTCCGTTGAGCAGGCGGATCGAGTATTCAATGGCGATGCGGTGCAGGAACGTCCCCCACAGCAGGTCCACGTCATCCGGAGCCGGCCAGCGGATCTTGTGTCACACTCACGAACGCGGCAAGGATCAGACTACCGAGATTCCGGTTGGCCGTACTCGATGGTCGAGGCTCTCGAATCGGGCCAAGGGTCGTGGACCGCATCCCTGGACGCGGTGCAGCTGGCGCCTCGCCAGCTCCCGACTGCACCAGACGGACGACGGTCATGAACACCGGTCACCAGAACAACACTTGCTAGTTTGATATTCGTCGGTCAGACCGCGGTCGTCGGTCACACATCAGCGATCTAGACAAATATCTAGATTTCCTATCTAGCCCCCGCCGCCTCGCCAACAGATCGACCTGACCGCTCACGGATCCACACTCGCCGCGCTGGGCAGACACCTTCACCTCTTATGAACAGCCAGCGGGCGCGTAGGCACCGGCCAAGGGATCTCTCCGACCGATCGCCGGTCCTCGACCCTCAGAGTCAGCGACCCCGGCCGAGGGTTCCGCACCACGCGGGTCGGGATGGGCGCCTCCGCTGGCGGCGGTGCCGCAACTCGCAATGAGCGAGCAGGTGGGGCCACCAGCAGCAGCGCGACCAGCAGCCACACCACCGTCGCAATACGGTTGCCCGTGGTCACGGTCAGCCCTGTCGAACCGGCCACCACGATCGCCACCAACCCTGCCCCGAACCGTACGGCGGCAGGGTCCGCCCATCGGCGGACCCTGAGCCACGACCACACAAGAACGGCGATGATCAAGGCTTGCAACACCAGCCCGATCACGCCGGCCATCACCAGTGCCTCAACCCAGGTGCTGTCGTAGGGGACACGCATGCCGTCCAAGCCGAACCCGGCGAACGGAGAATACTTAAGGACGATGCTGGCGATGTCCGCGAGGACCGATTGTTCACCGAATCGGCCAGCAGTGTAGAGGGATAGCAGGCTTTGGCTACGCTCCCCTGGATGGAGCCACGTGCCTAGGAGAACCCCACCGATCGGCGAGCCAGACTGCCGAGTCTGATAGTCGAACGCGGCCAGCACCCCTGCGACGGCGATGACCGTTCCGGTGCGGGTACGCCATGTTGACCCGGCCCACGTCTGCCACAGTGCGATCGGAAGCCCGACCAGAAGGAAGACCTTCGATGCGGTGAGCAGACCCCCGAGGGTGAGGGTGACCCCGGCTGTGGCAAACAGAATCAGTCGGCGACGCAACAGATACGCAGCGGCAACGATCCCGATGGAGTACATTACCCCGGCTTCCGCCGGCTGATTGAAGATGCCAGAGTAGCGACCCATCGTGGCCGCCCTCTCGGCGGTGGTAATTTCGGACGCGCCGGACCACCACATACTGAGAACGTGGTCGTACTGGCCCGGGTTCATCAGTGACACGTAGGAAGCCACACTGTTGGCGGCCAAGAGAATGAGGAGTGCCCCCGCGACGATCCGGATGAGCCGCGCCCGGTCTACCTGGCCAGCTGCGATGAGGGAGCCGGCGGTGAGGGCCGCTAATGGAAGCGCGAGGTTGTCGAGTCCAGCCCAGAACCCGACAGCGCCATGGCCGCTGAGTTGCTCGGCCGGCCCGATGGCGGCGACCGCAGCGAAACTGACGTATCCGGCGAGGAGTGCGGCTAGCGGTGTGGCGGAGAGTTGTCGAGCACGAGCCAGGAGTGCGATGCCAGCGATAGCGAACACGGCGAGTTGTTCGGTGCGCACGCCGGATACGACGTAGGGGCCGAACGCGGCGATGACGAGCAGCAGGACTCCCATGTCAGAGGATCGCTGCTGCGCAGAGAGTGTGCGCTTATGCGTGGGCATGTGACCTCCATCGTCGCGGTTCTGTCCCTTTTGTACCATCGTTGACCAGTAGACAGACCCAATTGCGCGATTCTGGCGGATCCCCAAACCGACTACTGCCTGGAACGACGAAGGCGTCCGGGTTGCCGGACCGGTCCCGGGAGATCGGTTCCTTCACACCCTGAAGTGGATTTGCGGCTGAAAGCTAGTGGGATTGACCCGACCCACCCGCAATGTGACGGCCCGGGTCAACAACTCTTGTCGCGCTACTTGTGACGGTTCTCCTGCCGGAGCCACGCCAGTTCGTCACGCCCGTCGCTGGCCAACCTGTCCGCGCGAGTGCCTGCGTCGAGGTCGGCATGCTTCACCCGCCCGCACCGAGATCCCGGTCAGGTCGAAATCGTCACCCGAACTTTTCAGGATGAACATTCTCGGGAGGCGCACGCCACCCTCCGATCTGGAATGTCCGTCAAGCCGGGTCAAGTGCTGACACGATCGGAATCTGCCGGCGGTTGACGGCCATCGGACGCGGCATCACAGGTGCGCTGCCACTCGCCCGTCCCCGCAGCAAAGGTGGGGTCATTGGCCTATCAAGGGTGGCAGATGCCACGCTCAGGACACGAATAGCGGGTGCTTTCCGGCCAATGTCATGGCCTGCTCAGCCACCTGGTCAACGTGGATCGAGTTCGGGTCAAGGCTGGGATGGTCCTTACGCAGTTCGCGGATGAAATACGAGGTCACATCATTCAGGTCGAGTACATGGTCGGCCTGAACGTATATGCGGAGCAGGTTCGGACGCTCCTGACGGAACTGGACGCCAACGATCCCTGGGTAAGACTTGAGGATGTGAACTGGCAAGATGGCGGAAAGCTCCAGGAAGCCTGTGCTCGAAGAGACCTGAACGATGTCTTGCTCACGGCCGAGCACGGCACGGAAGGCCAACGCATTGCCATCAATCACGTCAGCCGGCTCGACCCGATCACCGATAGCATAGTTGATTAGGGGGAACAGCCGCGGTGTTAGGCTGGTGATGGTGAGATCCCCGTCGGTGTTGACCAAGCAGATGTGACTGTCCCAGATGACTCTGATCCACCTGGTGCGACCACATGACATGGCCACCACTCCGGTCTCGGCAGCCCCGTACTCGATCACCGCTGGTACCTGAAACACCCTTTCAACCAGTGCAATGTCCGCGTCGCTAGCAGTCTCGGCACAAAGGATGGCGGCCCGGAGCCGGCTCTTCTTGCCAATGTCCAAGCAATTCCGCTCTATGTGCCGAGCCAGCTTGAAGACAGCCGAGGTGTAGCCGACGACAGCAACCGGATTGCTGCGGCGGAAGGCCATGTAGTGAGCGTGCATCGACGCCTCGCTCATATCGTAGGCGTTCAGCCGTGTGATGTTGGCGAGGTAATCGGTTACTCGACGTTGACCTTGGGCCAGCCGGCCACGCATGCCACTACCGAACAAGTGCGAGTGCCCCCAGAGCAACACTTGCCGGTCGAGTGGACGAAATCCGGACCAATGGCGCCCGAGATAGTTGTCGACCCAGCGGTCAGCCACTTCGGAGGGATCCCGCGGATACCGAGTTGGCTGGCCAGTGCTCCCACCACTCGAGTAGGCGTGGGTGATCCGTCCGCCCTGGAAGATCTCGTCGGCGCGCCGAATCAGGATGTTCTTGTCGATGACAGGGAAGTCGCGGAGTTCGGAGGGCCGTTGGATGCGCTCGGGCAGGTGGTGCTCCCGCTTCCACGCACGGTAGAACGGCACCTCGGTGATGCAGTACTTCCATATATCGTTGAACTTCCGAACCTGAATTCGCTCAATGTCATCACGGCTTAGGTCTTCTTCGAAGCGAGCGATTCGGCGCGCCAGTTCCTGGTGACGCCCGGCAAGAAGCGTGTGGCGCAATATCGATGCGTTCATCGGCGAAGAAGTTCCTTTCCCTGCTGCAACAGCATGCCGTGCTCAACTGGCCTGACGCCGCCAGCACGTGCCACGCCTGCGGCGTACAACGACGACCCAACCGCCTGGTTACGGCGGCCGGCGAATACTCGCGGCCCCGTTCAGCTTATTGGACAGAAAATCCGAATCGTGCCACGGCGGCCATACTGTCGGATATCAAGGAACAGGCAGAAGCCACCTACTGGAACCACTCTCACATTGCTGGAGTCGTTGATGTCACCCACCACCGCGCCGCGCCCCCGGCTGACCTTCCTCGGCACCGGCTACCTCGGCGCGACGTACGCCATCTGCTTCGCGGAACTGGGCTACGAGGTGATCGGCTACGACGTCGACGTCAACAAGATTGCCAAACTGTCCGGCGGTGATGTGCCGTTTCACGAGCCAGGTCTCGACGAACTTCTCAAGAGGAACCTGGCTGCCGGGCGGCTGAGGTTCAGCACGAACCTGGCCGAGGTCGCCGACTTTGGCGACGTGCACTTCATCTGCGTGGGCACTCCCCAGCGCGTCGACGGCATGGGTGCCGACCTGTCCTACGTCGAAGCTGCCGTTGCCGGCCTGGCACGGCACCTGACACGCAGGGCCCTCATCGTCGGTAAGTCCACTGTGCCGGTCGGCACCGCGGAGTGGGTAGAGCAACTCGTCGAAAAACATGCTCCCGCCGACCTGGGCGTCGAGGTGGCCTGGAGCCCGGAGTTCCTGCAGGAAGGCTTCGCCGTCGAAGACGTGCTGCGCCCCAACCGCATCGTCGTCGGCGTCAAGAGCGAATGGGCCAGCGGCATGCTCCACGCCTCCCACAAGGGGGTCTTCGACCTGGCCGCCAGCGAGGACCGCGACGTGCCGGTCGTGGTCACCGACTTCGCCACCGCCGAACTGGTCAAGGTAGCCGCGAACGCTTTCCTCGCCACCAAGATCTCCTTCATCAACTCCATGGCCGAGGTATGCGAGGCCGCCGGCGGCGACGTCGTCGAACTGGCCCGGGCCATCGGCCACGATCCACGCATCGGCAACCGTTTCCTCCAGGCCGGCCTCGGCTTCGGCGGCGGCTGCCTACCCAAGGACATCCGCGCCTTCCAGGCCCGGGCTCAGGAACTCGGCACTGGCGAGGCCCTACGCTTCCTGCACGAGGTCGACCTGATCAATCAGCGCCGCCGCGCCCGCGTGGTTCAGCTCGCCTCGGAGCTCCTCGGCCGCCGCTACGGACCCGCCGGCCCCGACCTGTCGGGCCTCCGTATCGCCGTGCTCGGCGCCACGTTCAAACCCAACTCGGACGACGTACGCGACGCACCCTCGCTGGCCGTCGCCGCCCTGCTGGCCAAGGCTGGCGCCGCTGTTCACGTCTACGACCCGCAGGGCATGACCAATGCCCGCCGCGCACAGCCGCACCTCAGCTACGCCCCCACCATGGCCGATGTCGTGCTCGACGCCAACCTTGTCTGCGTGCTCACCGAATGGGCCGAATTCCGCAACGCGGACCCCGACATCCTTGGCGCTCTCGTCAGCGACCGTCGCGTCATAGACGGTCGCAACTGTCTGGATCCAACGCTGTGGGCCCGGGCGGGCTGGCAGTACCGAGGAATGGGCCGCCCTCAGATGACGGAGAACCCGACGTTCATGTGATCGACCCTATGGCCGTCAGCGAACGACTTCCAGCAGTCCGGCCGGGCGTACACGTACATCAACCAACACGACACCGAACCGACCATCACAGCAAGCAGCGACGTCGGCACGGCTAGCAACCACGCACCCATCGACCGATTGACATCGATCACGCCGCACCGAAGGCTCGCGCCTACAGGTCCTTCACCCAAGGAGGCGCGATGAGACCGAGACGACTGGCGATCGCCAGCGTGGTCACCCTGCTCGGCGCACTGGCACTCACCCCACCGGCCAGCGCGCGGCCACCGTCCGACCCGGGCGCCCGCGACGGCCTGGAGGTGTACGTCGGCACCGTCGACGCGAAACAGCGGGAGCAACTGCGCGCGGCGGGGGTCGATCTCGGCCACGACGCGAAGACGGACTCGGCCGGCCGGACGACTGTCGAGACGGTGCTCAGCCGACGGCAGGCGAAGCGGTTGGCCGACAAGGGCGTACCGCTGTCGGTGAAGAAGGTTCGCGGCAAGGACGCGTCGCAGGCGCTGCGGGAGCAGGCCGCGGCCGGCTGGACGAGTTTCCGTCCCTACGGTGAGCCGGGCGGCCTGCGCGACGAGCTGAACGCCACCGCGGCCCGGTATCCGAAGCTGACCAAGGTGCAGACGATCGGTCGCAGCCAGCAGGGGCAGCCGATCGTCGCGGTGAAGGTCACCAAGAACGCGCGGACCGTCGAGGACGGCAAGCGGCCGGCGGTGCTGTATGCCGGCGCGCAGCACGCCCGCGAGTGGATCACGCCGGAGATGACCCGCCGACTCATGCACCACGTGCTGGACAGCTACGGCACCGACCCGGAGATCACCAAACTCCTGAACACGACCGAGCTGTGGTTCCTGCCGGTCGCCAACCCGGACGGCTACGACTTCACCTTCACCCCCGGCAACCGGTTGTGGCGCAAGAACCTGCGGGACAACAACGGTGACGGGCAGATCGGCTCCGGCGACGGCGTCGACCTGAACCGCAACTTCAGCTACAAGTGGGGGTACGACAACGAGGGCTCGTCGCCGGAGCCGAACAGTGAGACCTACCGGGGCCCGGGCCCCAACTCGGAGCCGGAGACGGTGGCCCTGGACCGGCTCTTCAAGCGGGTCGGGTTCGAGTTCTTCGTCAACTACCACTCGGCGGCCGAGCTGCTGCTCTACGGCGTCGGCTGGCAGGTGAGCACCCCCACCCCGGACGACGAGATCTACAAGGCGATGGCCGGGGACGACGCGCACCCGGCGGTGCCCGGCTACGACCCGGACATCTCCGCGGAGCTGTACACCACCAACGGGGACACCGACAGTCACGCCACCGTCAAGTACGGCACGCTGGGCTTCACCCCGGAGATGTCCACCTGCGAGGCCGCCTCGGCTGTCGACCCGGACGACCAGTGGCGCCCGGAGGACTGCGTCAGCGGTTTCATCTTCCCGGACGACGAGGCGCTGATCGCCGGCGAGGTGGGCAAGAACCTGCCGTTCGCGCTGGCCGTGGCCCGGTCTGCGGCGGACCCGGACGAGCCGGTGTCGGTGGTTGGTCGGAGCACCCCGGACTTCGTGGTGGACGCCTTCGACACCTCGTACGGGCGCACCCAGCAGGTCGCCTCGATCACCCGTCGGGCGCTGAAGAACGTGCGGATGCACTACATGGTCAACGGTGGGCGGCCGAAGACTGTCGCGGTCCGCGAGTGGCGCGGCGGCGAACGGTACGGCGACACGCACGACGACTACTACGCGGAGCTACGGGGCACGGTCAGCGGTGCGAAGCCGGGCGACCGGGTGGAGGTCTGGTTCACCGGGAACAAACCGCGTGCCGGGGTGGTGGCCAGCGAACACTTCACCTACCGGGTGCACAACGACATCGGCGGTGACGTGCTGGTCCTCGCCATGGAGGACGTCACCGGCCTCAGCCCGGCGCAGACCGGCAGCTCCGCGAAGTACGCCGACGAGGTCGCGGCGTCGTTGAGCGCCGCCGGGCGCAGCAGCGACGTGTACGACTTCGACGTCATGGGCCGTAAGGCGCCGCATCCGCTGGGCGTGCTGTCGCACTACCGGGCGGTGGTCTGGGAGACCGGCGACGACGTGATCCTGCGCTCCCCCGGTCAGGTGGCCGGCACGACGGCCAGGGCGGCCCTGGACACCGAGCTGGCCGTTCGGGACTACCTGAACGAGGGCGGCAAACTGCTGCTCAGCGGCCAGTACGCGTTGTTCGCGCAGGGCGCCAACGGGTCGTACGTCTATCACCCGGACGCGCCACCGGAGTGCACCGACGCCGGTGACGCCAGCTGTCTGCCCCTGTTGAACGACTTCCAGCAGTACTGGCTGGGCGCGCACACCTACGTCAGCGACGGCGGAACCAGCCCGGCGGGGGAACCGTTCCCGGTCGCCGGGACCGACGCGGCGTTCACCGGCTTCAGCGGGCAGCTGAACGCTTCGGGCTCGGCGGAGAACCAGGCGCACACCGCGTCGTTCCTGACCACGTCGAGCTTCCTGCCGCCGGACGAGTTCCCGCAGTTCGCCAGTTCCGCGCCGGTGGGCTGGACCCGACCGGGCGGTGCGCCGTTCGATCCGCGTACCGGTGAGTGGTACCTGTACAGCGGGCAGACCGACGAGTCGTACAAGCGGCTGACCCGCACGGTGGACCTCACCGGGGCGAGCAGCGCGGAGTTGCGCTTCTTCACCTCGTACGAGATCGAGCAGGACTGGGACTTCATGTTCGTCGAGGCGCACGAGGTGGGCAGCGACGACTGGACGACACTGCCGGACGTCAACGGCAAGACCGGCACTGTCACCGGCGACAGCTGCGCCGAAGGTTGGGTGGAGCAGTTGCACCCGTTCCTCGCGCACTACCAGGGCGCGGACTGCTCCCCCACCGGGAGCACCGGCAGCTGGAACGCGGCGACCGGGTCGTCGGGTGGTTGGAAGGAGTTCGTGGTCGACCTGTCGGGCTACGCCGGTAAGCAGGTCGAGGTGTCGATCACGTACGCCTCGGACTGGGGCACCCAGGGGCTGGGTGTCTTCCTGGACGACGCCCGGGTGCTTGTCGACGGGTCGACCGTGGCGGAGACCTCGTTCGAGTCGGCCGACCTGGGGGGCTGGACGGTGGCCGGTCCGCCGCCCGGCTCCGCGGGCAACGCCAACGACTGGTCGCGCAGCCAGCAGGCGTTCGAGGAGGGTTCGGTGGTGGTCACCGGGGACACGGTGTATCTGGGCTTCGGGTTGGAGGGTCTGCCTCCGGCGGCCCGCGATGACCTGGTCGCCCGCTCGTTGACCCACCTCACCGGTCAGCCCCGCCCCTGACGGCGGCGAGGTGTGCCGGCGGTCCGCGGGCCGCCGGCACACCTTCGGCGTACGCCGGGTGCGCCCGCCAGCGATGTGATGAGCTGTACGGGTGTCGGGGCTGGGACTTGTGCTGCACCCCACCCGGGATGTCACCGAGGTGGTCGGGATCATCGAGCGGTGGGCGACGCGTCACCACAAGACGCTGATGGTGCGCGAGGAGGACCAGCACCGTGTCCCGTCCGCCGTCGAGCCGGTGCCGGCGGGTGAGGTCGCGGCCCGCGCCGACGCGTTGATCAGCATCGGCGGTGACGGCACCATGCTGGGTGCGCTGCGCTCCGCCATCGGCGACCCCAAGCCGGTGCTCGGCGTACACCTGGGTCGTCTGGGGTTTCTCGTCGAAGTCGAGCCGCCGGAGTTGCCCGAAGCGCTGAGCCGGCTGCTGTCGAAGGATTTCACCATCGAGTCGCACGCCTGCCTCGCCTGCGACGTCTGCGGTGACGACATCGTGGCGTTCAACGACATCGCGTTGGTTCGCCAGCCGGGCGCCGGCTTCGTCAGCGTCACGCTCGCCATCGACGGCCAGCAGTACGGCTACTACCGCAGCGACGCCGTGGTGGTCAGCACGCCGATCGGCTCGACGGCGTACAGCTACGCCGCCGGTGGTCCACTGATCTCCCCGGCGGCGGACTCGGTGGTGATCACGCCGGCGGCGCCGATGGCCGGCATCTCCCGGGCGGTGGTGCTCTCCCCGGACGAGAAGATCCGCTTGGAGTTGCAGCCCAACTCGTCGCCGGTGGTCGTGGAGATGGACGGGCTGGTGTTCCGCGACGCGGCGACGGAGGGGACGGTGGACATCTCGTACCGCCGCGATGCCGGTCTGGTGGTCCGCTTCGACCCGTTGCGTTACCAGGAACGCAACCAGTTGAAGATGACGCTGCTCGACCTGCCGTTCCTCCCCGAGCAACTCCGCGAACTGCTCCCCGAAGAGCTGCGCCGGCGCGGCCAACAACTACCCCCACCCGCCGACCCCCCACCCTGCTAACCCCCACCCCGGCCCCACCCGGCTTGATCATGAAGTTATTGCCACGACACGCCGCGCCGGGTGGCAATAACTTCATGATCAACGGGCGAGGCGCCCGGGGTCAGGGGTGCGGGTCAGGCCTGGGTTAGGGCTTGGTCTACCAGGGTTTTGGCTTCTTCCTGGACCTTCTTCAGGTGGTCGGGGCCCTGGAAGGACTCGGCGTAGATCTTGTAGACGTCCTCCGTGCCGGAGGGCCGCGCGGCGAACCAGCCGGACTCGGTGCTGACCTTCAGGCCACCGATCGGTGCGCCGTTACCCGGGGCGGTCGTCAGCGTCGCGGTGATCGGCTCGCCGGCCAGCTCGGTGGCGGTGACCTGGTCCGGGGAGAGCTTGCCGAGCACGGCCTTCTGCTCCCGGGTGGCGGGGGCGTCGATCCGGGCGTACGCGGGCGTGCCGAAGCGCTCGGCCAACTCCGCCCAGTGCTCGCTCGGGCTGCGGCCGGTGGTGGCCAGGATCTCGGCGGCCAGCAGACAGAGCAGCAGGCCGTCCTTGTCGGTGGTCCAGGTCGAGCCGTCGCGGCGCAGGAACGACGCCCCGGCGCTCTCCTCACCACCGAAGCCGACAGCGCCGTCGAGCAGGCCGGGCACGAACCACTTGAAGCCGACCGGCACCTCCAGCAGCGGCCGGCCCAGGTCGGCGGCCACCCGGTCGATCATCGACGAGGAGACCAGGGTCTTGCCCACGGCGGCGGCCGGACCCCATTCGGTGCGGGTGCGGAACAGGTGGCCGATCGCCACCGCCAGGAAGTGGTTGGGGTTCATCAGCCCGGCGTCCGGGGTGACGATGCCGTGCCGGTCGGCGTCGGCGTCGTTGCCGGTGGAGATCTGGTAGTCGGCACGCGCGGCGATCAGCGACGCCATCGCGTTCGGCGAGGAGCAGTCCATCCGGATCTTGCCGTCGCCGTCCAGGGTCATGAACCGCCAGGTCGGGTCGACAGTCGGGTTGACCACTGTCAGGTCCAGCCGGTGCCGCTCGGCGATCTCACCCCAGTACGCCACGCTCGCCCCGCCCAGCGGGTCCGCGCCGATGCGGATCCCCGCGTCACGGATGGCGTCGATGTCGATCGCCGCCGGCAGGTCGTCGACGTAGTGGGCGAGGAAGTCGTACTCACCGGTGGTGTCGGCGGCCCGCGCCCGCGCGTAGGTGATCCGGCGGACCTCCTTGAGCCCGGCGGCGAGGATGGCGTTGGCCCGGTCCTGGATCCACCGGGTCACGTCGGTGTCGGCCGGCCCGCCGTTGGTGGGGTTGTACTTGAACCCGCCGTCGTCGGGCGGGTTGTGCGACGGGGTGATCACGATGCCGTCGGCGAGGCCGCTGGTCCGCCCCCGGTTGTGGGTGAGGATCGCGTGCGACAGCGCCGGGGTCGGGGTGTAGCCGTCGCGGCTGTCCACCAGCACGGTGACCCCGTTGGCGGCGAGCACCTCCAGGGCGTCCACCGCGGCCGGCGCGGAGAGCGCGTGGGTGTCCCTGGCGAGGAAGAGCGGCCCGTCCAACCCCTGCTCGCGTCGGTAGTCGCAGAGCGCCTGGGTGACCGCGAGGATGTGGTCGGAGTTGAACGCGTTGCGCAGGCTGGAGCCGCGGTGCCCGGAGGTGCCGAAGGAGACCTGCTGGGCCGGGTCCGCGGGGTCCGGATGCTCGGCGTAGTAGGCGGTCACCAGACGCGGCACGTCGACCAGGTCGGCGGGCTCGGCGGGCTGGCCGGCACGGGGGTGGGTCACTGCGGGATCCTCCTCGGGAAGTGCGGGACGCTCACGGCACGACCTTCTGGCCCTTGCCGATCACCACGATGCCGTTGTCGGAGACGGTATAGCGCTGCCGGTCCTTCTCCAGGTCGACGCCGATCTCGACGCCTTCCGGGACGAACACGTTCTTGTCCAGGATGGCCCGCCGGATCACCGCGTGCCGGCCGATCTCCACACCCTCCATCAGCACCGAGCCCTCGACGTGCGCCCAGGAGTGCACCCGCACCTTCGGCGAGACGATCGAGTTCTCCACGAGCGAGCCGGAGATCACCACACCCGGGGAGACCATCGAGCCGACCGCCCGGCCGACCCGCTCACCCCACTGGTGGACGAACTTCGCCGGAGGCCACGGCGGCTGCTCGGTGTAGATCGGCCAGTCGAAGTTGTACATGTTGAAGACGGGGTGCACGTTGATCAGATCCATGTGGGCGTCGTAGAACGAGTCGAGCGTTCCCACGTCCCGCCAGTAGCCGCGGTCGCGGTCGGTGCTGCCCGGCACCTCGTTGTCGCGGAAGTCGTAGACGTTGGCCTCGCCGCGCTCGACGAGCATCGGGATGATGCTGCCGCCCATGTCGTGCTTGCTGGTCTTGTCCTCGGCGTCGCGCTCGACCGCCTCGCAGAGCGCCCGGGTGGTGAAGACGTAGTTGCCCATCGAGGCGTAGATCTCGTCCGGCGCGTCGGGCAGGCCGACCGCGTCGGTGGGCTTCTCGCGGAACGCGCGGATCCGTTTGCCGTCCTCGCCGACCTCGATGACGCCGAACTGGTCGGCCATCGACAGCGGCTGGCGGATGCCGGCGACGGTCACCGCCGCGCCGGAGGCGATGTGGTCCTCCACCATCTGCCGCGGGTCCATCCGGTAGATGTGGTCGGCGCCGAAGACGATCACGTAGTCGGGCTGCTCGTCGTTGATGAGGTTGAAGCTCTGGTAGATGGCGTCGGCCGAGCCGGCGAACCACCACGGACCGCGACGTTGCTGTGCGGGCACGGGGGTGACGTAGTTGCCGAGCAGCGTGGACATCCGCCAGGTCTTGGTGATGTGCCGGTCGAGGGAGTGGGACTTGTACTGGGTCAGCACGACGATCTTGAGATAGCCGGCGTTGGCCAGGTTGGAGAGGACGAAGTCGACCATGCGGTACATCCCGCCGAACGGGACGGCCGGCTTGGCCCGGTCCGTGGTGAGTGGCATCAGGCGCTTGCCCTCCCCACCCGCCAGGACGATCGCGAGCACCTTGGCAGCCATGCCCAGACGCTATCCACCCTCGCCCCACTTCACCACTCGTACGGGGAGTCTTCTGCACTAGGGTGCGGGGTCATGACGGAACCCACCCCGCTGCGCGTCGATCTGCTCACCCGCGAGTACCCACCGGAGGTCTACGGCGGCGCGGGCGTGCACGTCGAGTACCTGGCCCGGGAGTTGCGCCGCCGCACCGACGTGCGGGTGCACTGCTTCGGCCTGCCGCGCTCCGAGCCGGGCGTCACCGCGTACCCCGAACCGCCCGGCCTGACCGGCGCGAACGCCGCGTTGCGCACGATGGGCGTGGACCTGGAGATGGCCGCCGGCACGGCCGGCACCGACGTGGTGCACAGCCACACCTGGTACGCGAACCTGGCCGGTCACACCGCGAAGCTGCTGCACGGGGTGCCGCACGTGGTGACCGCGCACAGCCTGGAGCCGCTGCGGCCGTGGAAGGCCGAGCAGCTCGGCGGTGGTTACGCGCTCTCCTCGTGGATCGAGCGCACGGCGTACGAGTCGGCCGACGCGATCATCGCGGTCAGCGGCGGGATGCGCGCCGACGTGCTCACCGCGTACCCGCAGATCGATCCCGACCGGGTCCGGGTGGTCTACAACGGCATCGACACCGTCCAGTACGCCCCGGACGCCGGCACCGACGTGCTCGACCGGCTCGGCATCGACCCGTCCCGGCCGAGCGTGGTCTACGTGGGAAGGATCACTCGGCAGAAGGGCCTGCCGTACCTGCTGCGCGCCGCCCGGGAGTTGCCGGCGGACACCCAGCTGGTGCTGCTGGCCGGTGCGCCGGACACTGCCGAGATCGCCGCCGAGGTCGAGGAGTTGGTGGCCGAGCTGCGGGCCAACCGTTCCGGGGTGGTCTGGGTGGCCGAGATGCTGCCCAAGCCCGAGGTGATCCAGGTTCTCACCCACGCCACCGTCTTCGCCTGCCCGTCGGTGTACGAGCCGATGGGCATCGTCAACCTGGAGGCGATGGCCTGCGAGACGGCGGTGGTGGCGACCGCCACCGGCGGTATCCCCGAGGTCGTGGCCGACGGTGAGACCGGGCTGCTGGTGCCGATCGAGCAGGCCACCGACGGCTCCGGCACGCCCCTGGCCCCGGACCGTTTCGTGGCCGACCTGGCGGCGGCGATCAACACGCTGCTGGCGGACCCGGCGCGCACCGAACGGTTCGGCCTGGCCGGCCGGCGCCGCGCGGTGGAGCACTTCTCCTGGGACGCCATCGCCGGGCAGACCCTGGAGGTGTACCGCTCGGTCGGGGCGACGGGCTAGCGCTCAGCGACGTGTCCGACGCCACAGCAGGTACCCGGCACCGAGGACGGCGACGGCGACCACGACGTTCACCGGCGTCGGCCAGGGCCCGCGCTGTGGACGGCCGGCGTCGCGGACGGTCAGCTCGGGCAGCAGGCCGGCAGCTAGGTGCAGGTCGAGGACCTCGCAGTTCTGCATGCCCAACTCGCAGGTACGGCCGGTGTCAAAGCGGGACAGCGTCCGTCGGGTACCGGTGCCGAGTTGCACCTCGGCCAGCGCCAGGTGACCCGCGGAGTCACTTGTCGCGACGACCATCGTGTCCGCCGAGCGCCAGCCGAGCAGCTGCACGACGTCCTGGACCGCCGCCGGTGGTGTGAAGTCGTCCGTGACGGGCAGGAAGTCGACGTCGCCGACCTTCCACAGGAAGGTGCCGTGGCGGCCGGTGTCTCCGCCGGTGGTGCCGTTGAACGGCCCATCCAGGATCCACTGCTCGGTGGCGAGGAACCGGCCGTCCGGCGACCAGCCGACCTCGGCCGCCAGTTCACGTCCGGCCGGGATCTGGACCTTGCCGTACTCGCGCCCGTCCAGGTCGATGAGGTGGGCCGTCTGGCCGACCTGCACGGCCAGGCGGCGGCTGTCCGGAGCGAACGCCGCCGTCCACGCCGGTTTGATCGTCGGCACCTCGGTGCGGCGTCCGGTCGACAGGTCGAGCAGCCAGAGCGTGCCGGTGCGGGCCACCTCGGCTTCGACGACGTTGACGGTGCCGAACTCGCCGGAGTTGCTGAGCGGCGCCGCGCTGTACGCGACGTGACCGCCGTCGGGGGACCACGCCAGCAGCCGCACGCCGACCTCTTCGCCGAGCGGAAGGGATCGGCGCCCCCCGGTGGTCAGATCCTCGAGGATCAGGTTGTCGGTCGCACCACGCTCGTCGCCGAGCAGCACGTGAGTGCCGTCCGGGGCGAGGAGCGCCGACGGGCGGTTCCGCTGTTCACTGGCGTCGACCCGCCGATAGGTGTTTCCGTCGGCCCCGACGACCAGTGACTGGAACATGCTGAACGTCTCGCCGTTGCCGTAGCCGTAGAGGGCGATCGCGCGGCCGGGCGGAGCCTTCGCGACGGTGCTGGTGAGTAGTGAGTACCCGGCGAGACGGTCCGGCAGGCTCGGCCTCGTCGACGGGGCCGCTGGCTGAACGGAACCCTGCACACCGGGCACGATCAGGACGGCCAGGACCAGCACGGCGACCACCCACACCGAGGCGACGCCGAGCCGGCGGCGCCGAATTGAGCGGCGGGCCTGGGTGAGCACGCCGTCCAGGTAACCGGGCGGCAACGGCGGCGGATCGTCCGGCAGGGTGGCGAACAGTTCTCTCATGGCGTGTCCGACCCCTCCGGCTCGTAGTTCGGCAGAAGGCGGCGCAACGCCGCGATGGCGTACGAGGTCTGGCTCTTGACGGTGCCGGTCGAGCAGCCCAGCGCCACCGCGGTTTGCGCGACGTCGAGGTCCTCCCAGTAGCGCAGGACCAGCACCGCGCGCTGTCCACGGGACAGTTTCGTGAGCGCGGCGAGCAGGTCGATGCGGTGTTCGGCGCCGGCGAGCGGCGGCGTCGCGGGCCCGATCACGTCGGCCACCGGCCGTACCCGTCGGGTCCAGGACCGCTCCCGCTCGGCCAGGTAGGCGTGGACCAGCATCACCCGGACGTAGCCGTCCACGGAGTCCGCCTCCGATGCCCTACGCCAGTGCCGGTACAGCGCGACGAGGCACTCCTGCACCAGGTCGTCGGCGGCCGACCACTGCCCACACAGCCGGTACGCCAGTCGTCGCAGCCACGGCATGCGTGCCTGCACGTACTCGACGTACTCTCGTTCATTGCGCAATCCGGCCTCCCGAAACACTAGGAGTGGTCCCGGACCCGTTTTGGTTGTGGCGGGTCGCGTGCGAACTCGTGTCGTGACCGCATTGCGGCCGATCCGGTCAGGCTGAGCCGCGCGCCGCGGCACTCACCTCAGATCGCCGTGCCGGGCGGGGACTTGAGCAGCGAAGCCGCCTCGGCACGATAGCCACCCTGCCCGGTGCGCAGGGCGCTGGCCGCCAGCCGAATCAGATCGATGTTGACCCCGGCGGCACCGCTCGGATCGTGCACCGTCAGTTTCACGTCGAGACTCACGGCCGTTCCGCCCCATCCCTGCGCCTCGAGGTTGAGGTGCGCCACCTTCTGCGATTTCAGCTGTGACAGGTAACCGAGTGGAGCCACCTGCACCTTGTCGGCAGCCGAGAGCGCGTTGAGCTTGGACTGCGCCTTGGTGTTGGGGTTCTCGACAAGGTTGCGGAAGTCCTCGGTGCCGCCCAGATTGACCTGGTAGGAGGTGACGAGCGTGAGGCCCCGCTCCGCCAGGAGCCGCAGCAGCGCGTTGTGCAGCACCGAGGTGCCGAACTGGCTGGCCAGGTCGTCGCCGATCAGCGGCAGCCCGGCCGCCTCGAACCTGTCCAGCAGCCGTGGATCGCGCGCGACCGGGTCGGCGGTGGTGTTGATGAACGCGGCTCCCGCCGTGTGCGCCGCCTCGGCGTACGCCCGGGCGGTCTCCGGCCGGCCACTGGGCGCCGAGTAGAGCAGCACCTCCGCCCCGGCCAGCGCCGCCGCCACCCGCGGCACCTCGCTCGCGTCGACGAGGCCCTTCGTGACGGGCACACCCGCGCTGGGCAGGTCGCAGTCCAGCCGGGGAAAGTTGTTCGGCGGCAGGAAGATCGCCTCGGTCAGGTCCCGACCGATCTTCTCCGCGGAGGTGGCGAAGGCCGCGACGATGTCGATGTCCCCCACGCCGAGCCCGTCGATCACCGGTCGACGGATGCCGACCAGGCTGCCGCTGTCGCGGTAGAGAGCAAGCCCCTGCACCAGTGCCGACGTGTTGTTGCCGACGCCGACAACAGCGACCTTCACCCGTTTGATCATGGCGGAAGGCTACGTCACCTCCGGTTCGGCGGTCCGTCCCGACGGTATCCCGTAACGGGCCGGAAGGAGTCGTACATCTGTTCTAGTCTCTGCCTGTGATCGATGCGTTGGAGCAGGCCGAGGCCGCTGTCGCGGCCTGCTTCGACACGCCCGTCTGGGCCGCCGGTGAGCGTGACCTCGTCGCGGCACTCGACGCGGCGCACCGCATCGAGCAACGCCTGGCCGCGGTCAAGCTCGCCCTCGTGCGCGAGCTGGACGGTCGAGGCACCGCCACCGCCCAGGGCGCGTCCTCGACGGCGGTGTGGCTGCGGGACCGGCTTCGTCTCGGGGTCGGTGCCGGCCGGCGGCTGGTCGAGCTGGCCGCCACCCTCGACGCCGCCCCCACCGGGGTGCGGGACGCCTTGGCCAGCGGGCTGGTCGACGTGGCGCAGGTCCGGGTCATCGCCGACACGGTCCAGACCGTCCACGGCACCGCCGGCACGGAGGCCGCCGACAAAGCCGTCGGCGTCCTCGTCGACTGGGCGACGCGGTTCGACGCGGCCCTGCTGCGCAGGCTCGGCACCCGCATCCTCGACCACGTCGCCCCAGAGATCGCCGACGCCGCCACCGAGGCCGCGCTGCGAGCCCACGAGTCGCGCACCGCCCGAGACCGGCACATCACCATCAGCGAGCAGACCGACGGCCGGCTACGCCTCACCGGCATCCTCGACACCGAAGCCGCCGCCGCGTTACGCGCCGCCATCGACCCGCTCACCACACCCACCGGTCCCGACGACACCCGCAGCGCCGGGCAACGCCGCCACGACGCCCTGGCCGACGTGTGCCGCCTCGCGCTGCGCACCGGTGAGCTGCCGGAGCGCGGCGCCGACCCTGCCCAGGTCGTGGTCACCACCGGCTATGACCCATTGGCCCGGCAGTTGAGCACCGGCACCCTTGACACCGGTCTTCAGCTCACCCCCGAGGCCGTGCGCCGGCTCGCCTGCGACGCCGCCATCCTCCCCGCCGTCCTCGGCGGTGCCGGCCAACCACTCGACGTCGGCCGACAACGCCGCCTCATCTCGGGTCCGCTGCGACGCGCCCTGGTGCTCCGCGACCGAGGTTGCGCCTTCCCGGGCTGCGACCGCCCGCCCCGCTGGTGCGACGGCCACCACATCCGGCACTGGGCCGACGGCGGCGACACCAGCCTCGACAATGCCGTGCTGCTCTGCGGCCACCACCACCGACACCTGCACCACGGCGACTGGGCGGTCCACCTCGGCGGCGACGGCCACCCCGAGTTCGTCCCACCCGCCTGGCTCGATCCGGAACAACTCCCCCGCCGCAACCACTACCACCGACGCAGATAGCCACCGACGCGGGGAAGCCGAGCGCGGGGCGTGCGTCAGGTGACGTGGAGGGTGGCGGCGAGCGGGGCCAAGCCGGCGGGCGCGTCGGCCGACCTCCACACGACGGCGACCAGCCTCCGCACCACCGGCCGGTCGTGCACCTCCCCATGGGCGGTGCGCTCCGCGTCGAGCAGCGTCCGGCCCGCCCGGAGCATGTCGCCGACCCGGGCGTACGCGCGGGCCACGTCGAGGAGGTACGCGGCCCGATGTTCGAGCGGGAGCCACCGCCACTCGTCTCCGGCCACCAGCCGCTCGTGCCGCGCCATCGCCGTTGGACTGTCGCCGAGGGTCACCTCGACCACCACACGGGCTGCCTCGACCGCCGCCCGGGAAAAGCTCCCGCCGCCGTCCGTGCCGATGTCTCGGCTGATCGTCTCGGCCTGGTCGAGTGACTGGTGGGCGAGGCGTTCGTCTCTCCCACCTGCGGCGGCGAGGGCGACCTGAAGGAGCAGCGTCCCCCGCAGCGCCAGGTTGGCCGAGGACCCGACGTCGAACTCGTGCGCTCCGATGCGGTCGGCGGCGGCAACCGCCGCGTCCAGAGCGGACCGTCGTCGACCCCGAGACCGCAGCGCCTGACTCAACGGCACGGTTGCGGTGCCGGCCAGCTGCGGGTCGTGGGCCGCCAGGGCGACAGCCATCCCACGATCGGCGGCCAGCCAGGCCAACTCGCCCTGGTCAACCTTGATCAGCACCAGGGCGACGAGCGCGTACACCGACACCAGCAGCTCGTCCGCCGCGGCGGGGTGAGCTGCCCGTGCTTCGCGCACGTCGTCGAGCAGGCCGGGCAGCAGCATCAGCAGTGCCGAGTACCGGGCATGCCGATAGCTCTGCTCGGCATGCGCCAGCCGGGTAACCACCTCCTCGGCCAGCGGCGGTCGGTCCGTGCCCGGCAGGTGGTACCGGGCCAACGCCGTCCGGATCCCGTCCACCCCGGCGACGACCGGCGTCGGCCGCATGGGCCGCGCCTCCAGCAGGACCTCCACGTCGATGCGCAGCGTCTCGGCGACCTCCCGAAGGTTGGACACCCGCTCCAACCGGCGTACCCCACGCTCGACCTTGTCCACCCAGCTCTTCGACTTGCCGAGCCGGTCGGCGAACTGCTGCTGCGTCATGTTCCGCCGCACCCGCCACTGCGCGACCCGGCGACCCACCGGCAGCTCGTTCACCGCCGGCCCGTCGCGCTCACCGCACGACCCCAAGAACAAACAACAGGAGTACGACCACAGCGATCACGAGTCCGTAGGCGTACTGCCGCCGGGTGAGCGGTGCCCGCGTCGGCCGGGGCGGACCGGGCACCCGATCCCCGTCCGGCTGCGGAGGCCGCGCCCCGGCGATCGGGTACGCGGGCGGCAACGGCCCGTCCGGCAAACGCTCGTCCAACTGTGCCTCCTCACGGCACGACGAAATGGTCGGTAGGTGGGTGGGCGGTAGGTGGGTGGG